>JBCBZX010000183.1:0-6137 GCA_039815105.1 Pseudomonadota bacterium | reverse complement strand
GTGGACCCACGGCGTGGCCACCGGCCGCCTGACCATGAACGAATTCGTGGCCGTCACCTCCACAAACATCGCGAAGATCTTGAACATGTACCCGAAAAAGGGGGCCGTGCTGGTGGGCGCGGATGCGGACCTAGTTGTTTGGGATCCGGAGAAGGAAAAGACGATCACAGCCGGCAGCCAGCAAAGCGCCATCGACTACAATGTGTTCGAAGGCAAAAAGGTCAAAGGCCTGCCCCGCTACACGCTCAGCCGCGGGCATGTGTCAGTGATGGACGGCGAGGTGAAAACGCAGGAAGGCCACGGCAAGTTCGTGAAGCGCGAGCCAAACGGAACGGTGAACAAAGCCCTGAGCCAGTGGAAAGAACTGACGGCACCGACGCCCGTGGAGCGGACGGGCATTCCGGCGACTGGGGTTTGAGGTCAGTCTTTGACAGATGAAAAGAAGAAACATCGTGAGTTGCGGCGACTGTCCTCACAAGTTGACGCACTGAAGCGAGCGATGGAAACAACCATCGCGCTCACGACAGAGGACTTTGGAAAGTGGAACGGTTTCGCAAACTACGCTCGAACGTACAATCGGCTTGCAACCGCTTACGTAAAAGCAACGGGCGCCACTGACATTTCGACTTATGACCTTACGAGAATGCCGAACTGGGGAAAAGTAGTTTGGCATCAGGCGAAAAATCTGTTCGAACAGATTTACTCAGACACAGCTATTCTAGCGGCTGTACTCAGCGAATTTGACGACGCGAGCATGGCGTCGCGTTCCGAAGTCCAAGATCTTATCCAGAATAATCTGAGGCGAGTAGTTTTCTCAAGGCCCGACTCGGAGGTTGAAACGCAGAATTCTTTGGAATCTCTCTTTGTTGGTCGTGGCTATCAAAAAGGAGCGGACTACGATCGCGAAACTGGTCGAGTGAAGTTTTCAGGCAAGGAGTTTGTGCCTGATTTCGTTTTCCACGGCTACAGTTTGGCTGTTGAAGTGAAGCTCCTGAAGGACGACAAGGGCAAGTCGAAGTGCGTAGAAGAGATGGCGGCCGACGTACCAGCCTACCTCTCAAAATATGAGAGTGTCTTGTTTGTTGTCTATGACTTAGGCGCAATTCAGGATGTCGCGGAGTTCCAGCTTTCATTTCAGAAGCAATCAGGCGTGCGTGTAAGCGTGGTGAAACACTAATGACCCCCGTCATCTCCGCCCACTCCCTCGTCCTGACCTTCGAAACCAATGACGGTCCGGTCCACGCCCTTTCCGGCATCGACCTCGACATCTTCAAGGGCGAGTTCGTGTCGTTCATCGGGCCGTCGGGCTGCGGGAAAACCACGCTTTTGCGGGTGATTGCTGACCTCGAAACACCCACGGGCGGCACCATCACTGTCGATGGCATGACGCCGGAGAACGCCCGCAAGGCTCGGTCTTACGGCTATGTGTTTCAGGCCGCAGCCCTTTATCCTTGGCGCACCATCGAAAAGAACGTGGCCCTTCCGCTGGAAGTGATGGGCCTGCCCCGCGCCGAGCAGCAGCGGCGCATCGCCGCTAACCTCGAACTGGTGAACCTCGCTGGCTTTGAGAAGAAATATCCGTGGCAATTGTCCGGCGGCATGCAGCAGCGGGCGTCCATCGCACGGGCATTGGCGGTGGAGCCGGACATGCTGCTGATGGACGAGCCGTTCGGCGCGCTGGATGAGATTGTGCGTGATCATCTCAACGAGCAACTCAACAAGCTGTGGCACCGCACGCAGAAGACGGTGGTTTTCGTCACCCACTCCATCCCGGAGGCTGTCTATCTGAGCACCAAGATCGTCGTCATGAGCCCTCGCCCCGGGCGCATCTACGACATCATTGACTGTGATTTGGGCGAAGAGCGGAGCCTCGACATTCGCGAAGCGCCGGAGTTCCTATCTATCGCCGCCCGCGTCCGCGACGGGCTGAAGGCGGGGCATGCTTATGATGAGTGATCGCCCATGAGTTATATCCGCGCCACGCTGATACCCATTCTCACCATCACGGCGATCCTGATTGTCGTCTGGTACGCGGCCGCGATTTGGCTCAACTCGACCTTCGAGTTTGACACGGCGGAGCGGCGGGACATCCAGATCAGCTGGGCCGAAGTGATCCCCGCGACCATGGCGCAGAAGCGGCCCGTGCTGCCGCCGCCGCACCAGATCGGCGCGGAGATGTATGACACGATCATCGACAAGAAGATCACGTCAAAACGCAGCCTTGTGTATCACGGATGGATCACGCTTTCGGTGACGCTGCTTGGCTTTGCCATGGGCACGGCGTTGGGCGTGATGCTGGCCATCGGCATCGTGCATTCTCGTGTCCTGGATATGTCGCTTTTGCCGTGGATCATCACCTCGCAAACCATCCCGATATTGGCACTGGCTCCCATGCTCATCGTGGTGATGAATGCCGTGGGCGTGACGGGGCTTGTTCCCAAGGCAATGATTGCGACGTACCTGTCGTTTTTCCCGGTCGCGGTGGGCATGGTGAAGGGGCTGCGCTCGCCGGAAGCCATGCAGATGGACTTGATGCACACCTATTCTGCGAACAGCTGGCAGACGCTTTGGAAGCTGCGCCTCCCCGCCTCTGTGCCCTATCTATTTGCCTCCATGAAGGTTGGCGTGGCGGCCTCGCTGGTGGGTGCCATCGTGGCTGAGATGCCCACCGGCGCAGTGGCAGGGCTGGGCGCGCGCCTGCTGGCTGGGTCCTATCGCGGCCAAACGGTGCAGATATGGTCGGCGCTGTTCACAGCCGCGATCATGGCCGCGCTGCTTGTAGCCATTGTCGGACTGGTGGGCACATGGCTCAACCGCCGCATGGGCCAGCGCGAAGAGGAGTTGGCCTGATGGCGGCCGGCACAATGATCGCTTCGGCCATCGCTTTCTGGGCCGCCGCCTTTGTGCTGAATCTATGGCTGGTGCGGCTGCGCCTCAAACGACCCGGCGCAAAATTGGCCGTCGCTCTGTTGGTGCCGGCGTTGTTCGGCCTTGCCATTTTGGCACTATGGGAAGGGTTGGTGCGGGGCTTTGAGGTGCCATTTGTGCTGCTGCCGCCGCCCTCCGCCATTTGGGCCAAAATAACCTCCGAGCTACCGACCCTGTGGCTGGATTTCCGCTCAACTTATCTGCAGTCCGTTCTGGCGGGCTACGCCATGGGCTGCGGTGCAGGTTTTCTCATCGCCATCGCAGCCGACCGCTCACCGTTCTTCAAGGCCGGCATCATGCCCATCGGCAATCTGATGAGCGCGCTGCCCATCATCGGCATGGCGCCCATCATGGTCATGTGGTTCGGCTTTGGCTGGCAGTCCAAGGCTGCCGTCGTGCTGGTCATGACATTCTTCCCCATGCTTGTGAACACGGTGGCGGGGCTCAATGCAGCCGGTCGCATGGAGCGCGATCTTATGCAGACCTACGGGTCCAGCTATTGGCAGACGCTGGTCAAGCTACGCCTGCCCGCCGCCATGCCGTTCATCTTCAACGCGCTGAAGATCAACTCCACGCTTGCCTTAATCGGAGCCATCGTTGCCGAGTTTTTCGGCACACCGATTTACGGAATGGGCTTCCGCATTTCGGTGGAAGTGGGCAGGCTCAATATCGACATGGTGTGGGCAACCATTTTCGTAGCCGCGCTGGCGGGCTCGCTATCCTACGGGTTGCTGGCTCTGCTCGAGCGGTCGGTGACCTTCTGGCATCCGTCGCAAAGGCGTGTACGCTAGAACCATAATAAAGAGACCAAACAGGGAGACGACAAAATGAAGATCATCAAAACATTGCTGGCAGGAAGCGCGCTGGCGTTTTCGACAAGCTTCGCCATGGCGGCGGACGACGTGACCATTCAACTTAAGTGGGTCACACAAGCCCAGTTCGCAGGCTATTATGTTGCGCAAGACAAAGGCTTCTACGAGGAAGCCGACCTGAACGTAACCATCAAACCTGGTGGCCCAGACATTGCGCCCCCGCAAGTGATCGCCGGCGGCGGTGCCGACATTATAGTCGAGTGGATGCCAGCCGCCCTCGCCTCCCGCGAGAAGGGCGTGCCCCTGGTGAACATTGCGCAGCCATTCGCCAAGTCAGGCATGATGCTGACGTGCCGCAAAGAAACCGGCATTGAGAGCCCGGAAGACTTCAAGGGCAAAACGTTGGGCGTGTGGTTCTTCGGCAATGAATATCCGTTCCTGAGCTGGATGAGCCAACTTGATATCTCCACCGAAGGCGGTGAAGACGGTGTGACGGTGCTCAAGCAAGGCTTCAACGTGGATCCGCTGATCCAAAAGCAGGCCGATTGCATCTCCACCATGACTTACAATGAATATTGGCAGGTCATTGATGCTGGCTTCACACCGGAAGAGCTGGTGACCTTCCCCTATGTCGACCAGGGCGTGGCAACGCTGGAAGATGGCCTCTACGTGCTGGAAGAAGATTTGGCAGACGAAGCCAAGGTTGATGCCTACGCACGCTTTGTGGACGCATCGATGAAAGGCTGGGCATACGCTGCGGCAAACCCGGAGGAGGCTGCTGACATCATCCTCGAGAACGATGCGTCTGGCGCGCAAACCGAGGAAGGCCAAACGCGCATGATGAAAGAGATTGCCAAACTCCTTTCCGACACGCCTGAGCTGGATATGGAGGCTTATAAGACAACGGTTGCCTCGCTTCTGTCTGGCGGATCAGATCCGGTGATCACTGCTGAACCGGAAGGTGCCACCACCGATATCGTGACCAAGAAAGTCATGATGAAGTAAGGGCGCAGCACCGCTGAACTTACCGACCTCCGGCAGAAATGCCGGAGGTTTTTTCGTTCTCAGAACACCACTCACCAAGAGCACCACCTGTTTTTTTGACCGCTTGATAAAATTTCTGCAGTTGATAACGTTTCCAAACTGGCCCCGCTGCTTCGGAGACGATGATGACCGCGACCCCCTCTTCCACAGCTCCCGACATCGCGCCTGGCCGCCTGCCGGAAGCGGAGATCGACGCGCGATTTGCTAAGGTGCACCCGCCACTGGATCGCCATGAAGCGCTGGTGGAAGCTGACCGCTGCTATTTCTGCTACGACGCACCGTGTATGACGGCCTGCCCGACGAGCATTGATATTCCGATGTTCATCCGCCAAATCTCGACGCAGAACCCCAACGGCGCGGCGCAAACCATTCTCGAGCAGAACATTATGGGCGGCATGTGCGCCCGCGTGTGCCCCACCGAGACACTGTGCGAGGAAGTGTGCGTGCGGGAAATCGCTGAGGGCAAACCGGTCAAGATTGGCGAGCTGCAGCGCTACGCCACCGACCACCTCATGGAAACGGCGGACACTCACCCCTTTCAGCGCGCAGCCGCGACTGGCAAGCGCGTGGCCGTGGTCGGCGCTGGCCCGGCGGGTATGAGCTGCGCCCACCGACTGGCAATGCATGGTCATGATGTAACGGTGTTTGAAGCCCGCGAGAAGTCTGGTGGGCTGAATGAGTTTGGGATCGCCGAATACAAGGCCATGGGCGAGTTTGCACAGGCCGAGATCGAATTCATCCTGGGCATTGGCGGTATCACGATCGAAAACGGCAAGGCGCTGGGCAGTGACATCCAACTGGCTGCGCTGGCTGAGGAGTATGACGCCGTATTTCTGGGCATGGGCCTGCCGGACACCAACGATCTGGGCCTTAGCGCCGAAGACGCAGACAATTGTCTCGATGCTGTGCGTTACATTGAACGCATCCGCCAGACAGACGATCTTTCGTCTCTGCCCTTGGGCAAAAATATTGTGGTGATCGGCGGTGGCATGACAGCCATTGATGTGGCCGCGCAGACCAAACTCATGGGCGCGGACACCGTCACCATTTGCTATCGACGCGGCCCGGACCAAATGGGAGCCTCTGAGTACGAACGCGACCTGGCTCAAACCCATGGCGTGGTTATCCGCCATTGGATGAAGCCCATCGCCTTGGAAACCGACGACGCCGGAAACGTGACAGGCATCACGCTGGCCCGCACCACTCTCGATGGCGGTAAACTGGTGGAAACAGGCGAGACGATGACCCTTCCCGCCGACCAGATCTTCAAGGCCATCGGTCAGGCCCCACGTTCAGAGATGTTGGGTGATATGGACATCACTCTTGAACGCGGACGGATCGCAGTCGGCGAAG
>JBCBZX010000115.1:0-8937 GCA_039815105.1 Pseudomonadota bacterium | reverse complement strand
CTATGATATAGCCCGTGTTGGGACGTATCTCGACCGCTCGCTCCAGCATCTCGAGGCCACGCTGAAGATTGATGCCCATATCTATCCAAGTGTAGCCCAGATAGTTCAACACTTGTGGCTGCTCCGGGAACAGCTCCAAGGCCTCCAGAAAATCTGCTTCGGCTGCTGACCATTCATCAATCTGGTCATTGGCCATGCCGCGGCGGTAGAGCAACAGCCAGTCATTGCGATCCAGCTTATTGGCACCGCGCTCCCTGTCGATGGCAGCGGAAAGCACAGGCACAGCCTCGGCGTTGCGGTCCGCCCGCATCAAGATGCTGGCGAGGGCCAATGTTGCCACGTGATTGCCCGGCTCCGCCTCCACCGCCGCGCGCATGGCCTCGATGGCGGCGTCGGTCTGGTCCATGGCATCGAGGTTCAAAGCGGTCTGTATCTGAGCGAGATTTGCGTAGGGCGACGTATCATCAAACTCGGCATATAAGGCGTTGGCGTCGTCATATCGTTCCACAGTCTCCAGCACCCCGCCCAGGGCCAAGCGAATGGGCGTGTGATCCGGCGCTAGTGCCAATCCCAATTGATAGAGCTGGTTGACAAAAGTCTCCGATCCTTCGCGCTCCAATGCCTTTCCCAAGACGTAGAACACATCTGCTGCGCCGTTCTGAACGGAATTGATGAGGGGATCGACGGCAATCGCTTCGTCCGCATCGTCCAGAATGGCTTGCAGCTGAACAAAGGGAGGATGGTTCGACACCAGCCGCCTGCCTTCAGACAGCACAAGCCGTGCATCGTCCAACTCACCGGTGGAGACCTGTACGCGGATCAGCGCCTCCATGGCCTGAAGAACTGTTTCCGCAGCCGTGGCGGTTGCACGGGGAAACTCGATGGTGGCCGCATAACGGGATTTTGCTTCGTCCGTACGTCCGGCAAGCTCGAGCATGAGCCCGGCATTGTAATGGGTGAATATAGGATACCATGCGTATTCCGGCGGCAGCCCCATAAGTTCGATGGCTTCATCGACCTTGTCCTGTCCCATCAAGGCCCAACCGGTCAGCAAGCGATCCATCAGGATTTCCACCGCCATATTGGGTTGTGGCTTTTCAATGTTCAGCGTGCCAACGGCTGCATTATAGCGGCGGGCCCTCATGTCAGACACGAATACTATCTGGCGAGCCAGCCGCCCCGTGAGGGGTTCGCGTAAAAAGTCGCGGGCCAGCTCGATGGCGCGGTCAAACTGCCCGGACTGGAGCAGCGTTGTCATAAGTGACTGTCTCAGTGGGCCTTCGTCCGGTTCAAACTTCAACGCATCTTCCAGCAAACGCGACGCCAGGGCATAATCGTGTTCAGCGTTTGCAAATTGGGCGGCAAGGAAACTGCCTGCCGCTGTCTTGCCCGCTATTTCCTCCATCACCAGGTCGGCGCTGTCCGACACCTCATTGGCCGCATACAGGGCTTGCGACGGCGCAATGGTCAGCCCGGCCGTCAAAATCAATGCTGCAAGACTTTTGCTCGTGCGTTGGCCGACCATGGCGGACGTCCTCATAGTTAGGGGCCTGTGTACTGAACGGGAAATGTCAGTCCTTTTGGGCCAGTGTGGCACATTTGCGGGCGTACGTAACCGCATCTTGTGACCGCACCTATCACGAAGGCGCCAGCAACCAGCGCAAAGTGCGCCAGTCGACGGCCATGTTAGACGGCCCGAGAAATACAGAAATCGACCACATCCAATAGCGCGGATTTTTGCTCTGAACCGGGAAAGGGTGCCAGTGCATCACGGGCGATGGAGCCGTAATGCTCCGCCCGGGCCACCGTGTCAGCCAGCGCGCCAGTTTTCTCCAGCAGTGTCATGGCATGGGCCAGCGCTTCGTCATCGCCATTGCCCTGCCGCATCTGCTCGCGCCAGAAATCCCTGTCCGCATCGGTGCCGCGGCGGGTGGCCAATAGAACGGGTAGGGTGATCTTGCCTTCGCGGAAGTCATCACCCGTGTTCTTGCCCAATGTTGCGGACGAGCCGCCATAGTCCAAAGCGTCGTCGATGAGCTGGAAGGCATAGCCCAGATTGATGCCGTAGGACCGGAACGCAGCCCGCTGCGCTGGGTCATTGCCGGAAATAATTGGACCGACTTCGCAGGCGGCAGAGAAAAGGGCCGCCGTTTTGGCGCGAATGACGGCCAGATAATCATCCTCAGTGGTCTCAATATTGTGGGCGGCGGCAAGTTGCATCACCTCGCCCTCGGCAATGATGGATGCCGCCGTTGACAGAACGTCCAGCGCGTCCATGGAGCCAACATCTACCATCATGCGGAAGGCTTGGCCGAGGGGAAAATCACCCACCAACACGCTGGCCTGATTGCCCCAGACCATGCGGGCAGTGCTTTTGCCGCGCCGCAATTCGCTCTCGTCCACCACATCGTCGTGCAGCAATGTGGCGGTGTGCATAAATTCCACCGATGCGGCCAGTTTGACGTGGGATGCACTGCCTTCATACCCGCACATGCGGGCTGCGGCTAAGGTAAGCATCGGGCGCAGGCGCTTGCCGCCACTGTCGATCAGGTGGCGCGCTACCTCAGGAATCATCTGCACATCCGAGCCGCATTTGCTCAGAATCAAATCGTTCACCGCCTTCATGTCGGCGCGTGTGAGATCCAGCAATGCAGAGATACCAGCACTGGGTTTGGCGCCAGTTGCAGTTTTTTCGGTTAGCGGTACGACGACGCCCATGGCAACGATCCTTATTCAGCTGAACCGATAATAGTGGTCGTGGATGCAGGAGCAATACGGGGTGCGGCAACAGGCCCTGCCAAAATGGCAAAAACAGACGCAAAAGCGTAACGAAGTCGGCACTCGATCTCATGCTGACAGAATTCAATCCATGTGCGACAAAATTCATATGGAAGAACTCGTTCGTACAAATGATATGGTTATGATCTCGGTCATTGAGAGCCTCTTTAAAGAAGCTGAGATCATGTACATGGTCGCAGATCAGAATATGAGCGTTCTGGAAGGCTCGATTGGCCTGCTCCCCCGCCGTATCATGGTGGTGGATGACGACCGGAATCGCGCCATTGCCCTGCTGCGCAATGCGGGGCTTGGCGAAGAGTTGCGCATGGACGTGCGCTGATACCGTGGCAAGTGAGCCGTCCATAGACGCGTTTTTAAATGGCCGTTTCAGCGTTTACCAACCCACTGATGGCGGTCATCGGTCAGGCCTTGACGCACTTCTTGTGGCGGCGGCGCTCCCTTTCAATGCAACCGGTTCGCTTGCTGACTTTGGAGCTGGCTCCGGCGTGGCTGGACTGGCGGCCATGGCCACATGTGAAGGTCTGCGGAAAGTTGACCTTTATGAGGTGCAAGCTTCATCGGCACACTTGGCCCGGCGCACATGCAATGAATTGTTGGCCCCTCATATGGCTTCAAAAGTCACGGTAATTGAGGGGGATGTGCGGGGCGCAAAGGGGGCTTATCGATACGTTCTCTGCAACCCGCCATTCAATGATGGCGGCCATCGCCCATCGCCCAACTCCAGCCGCGCGCAGGCCCATGCGATCGAGCTTATGGGATTGGCGGACTGGATAGAGATCGCCCGCAAACGGCTTGAGTCCAACGGCCAATTGGCAATGATTTTTCGGCCCCAGAACCTTAGCACAATACTGACTGCAATGGATGCTGGCTTCGGGGCGATCCGCGTTCTGCCCATCCACCCCAAGGCAGATGAGCCGGCCAACCGAATTGTTGTCACCGCCATTAAGGGTCGCCGCACGCCTATGGTCATGCTGCCGGGCTTTCGGGTGCATGGTGAAGATGGGGCTTTCACCAGACTTGCGAACGGTATTTTCAACGGAGAGGCGCGCCTTCCGATTTAGCCAGCCTGTTTCGGCGACACCACTCGGGTGACGTCAAGGCGCGAGCTGGCCGGACTTGGTGCCGGACATTTCATTTCCTACATCCAGAAAAGTGTTGTCCAACTTTGATTAGAACGCCCCATGTCCAAGAATAAATCCGTCCTGCGAAAATTCCTGCCCGGCCGCTACCGTGAGAAGAAGCCATTTGTGCCCGTGGTGCGCCTGGAAGGGCAGATCATGGCGGGGCGCGGCTCCCCGGTTGGGTCGAAACCACTAAATTTGCAGTCGGTGGCCGGGCAATTGAAGAAAGCCTTTGAGATGAAAGGCACGGACACGGTGGCCTTATGCGTCAACTCCCCGGGTGGGTCGCCTGTCCAGTCACGCTTTATCCATGACCGCATTCGTCAGCTCGCGGGTGAAAACGACAAGAAAGTGATTGTCTTTACCGAAGATGTCGCCGCTTCCGGCGGCTATTGGATAGCGTGTGCGGGCGATGAAATCATCGCCGACCCGGCATCCATCATCGGTTCCATAGGTGTTATCTCGGCCAGCTTTGGTTTCACGGGATTGATTGAGAAGCTCGGGGTTGAGCGGCGCGTGTATACAGCAGGGCAGAACAAATCGACCCTGGATCCGTTTAAGCCCGAAAACCCCGACGACGTGGAATATCTCAAAAGCCTGCAACTGGATATCCATGAGCAGTTCATCGCCCATGTGCGTGAGCGCCGTGGTGATGTGCTGGTAGAGGATGAAAACATGTTCACCGGTCGGTTTTGGGTTGGCAGCCGGGCTTATGATCTAGGTCTGGTGGATGGCTTAGGCGATTTGCGCGCAACTCTGGTTCAGCGGTTCGGCAAGGACGTGCAGTTGAAGCTTATAGGAGGTGCATCCGGTCCGTTCTGGCGCCGTCTGTTCCGCAGCGGTGGAGACCCGGTGAGCGATGGAATCAAGACCGCCATGGCTGCCGTTGAAGAGCGCGCGCTCTGGTCGCGGTTCGGTCTTTGAGCCATAGGTTATGACCTGGGTGGGATTGTGCTAGTCTTTGCCAGCTATTGGAGGAGCAAGTGTTGCCGCATCTCATTGTCGTCGGCCTGGTCGGCACAGTCGCTTGGATAGGTTATCGAGCTTTCATCCGTGAGGCCGAGCGTGTGACCAAGGCTAGCCGCCATGCCGAGGCCAAGCGCCGCGCGAAAGCGATGGGCAAACCCACCGAGACGCTGGTTTATGATCCGGAAACGGGCAAATATCGACCCAAGGATGAATTGCCCGGCGAACAGCGCGTTTAGACAGTGGCGCTGTCGCCCGTGCCGTGCGAGGCGTAGGCCATGCAAGCGCTGCACCGACCAAAGACTTTTTATTGGGAATTCATCGTTCTCAACGGCCTCTTATTCGCCCAGAACGCCATGGCGCTGGACGTGTTCTTGCCCGTTCTGCCGCTTATGGAGCTCGAATATGGGCTCGCTCCGGAAGCTGCGGCCGTGCAGCAGGTTTTCACCATCTGCTTCTACGGCTTTGCCCTGAGCCAATTATTGTTCGCTCCACTTTCCGACTGTTTTGGGCGCAAGCCACTGCTTTTGTTCGGTTGTGCCATCATGGCGGTTGGGGGTATCGGCGTGCTGCTGGCTGGCAGCTTCGCTTCCATCCTTGTCTGGCGTTTCATCCAAGGTGCTGGAATGGGGGCCGGGCGAACCGTCAATCTGTCCGCGCTCAGAGACCTTTATACCGGTCGCGAGCTCGGGCGGTCTGTCGCCGACATGTATATGATTTTCTCCATTGTTCCGGTGGTAGCCCCCCTCTTGGGGGTGGCTCTTGGGATCTGGGGTTGGCGGGCGGCAGCTTCAGTGCCGGTTGTTCTGTCGATTGTTTTGGGTCTGTGGGTATGGAAGCGTTATCCCGAGACCCTGCCGGCCGACCGGCGGCAGCCGTTCAATCCGGCGACGATCCTAAGGAATTTTGGCACGGTTCTGAGCACGCGGATCACCGTTCTCTATGCCATAGCAGCTGGATGCGCGTTTTCCGCAATTTTGCAGCTGCTGCTTGCCGCGACCCCGATGGGCATCAAGCTGTACGATGCGCCCCTGTTCGGCCCGGTGGTGCTGGCGACCATCGCGGCGCTTATGGCTGTTGTGTCGCGCATCAGCGCCGTGATGGTTCTGCGAACGGGCATGCGCGTGGTGGGACACGGCGCGCTTCTCATAATGACCGTAGGGTCCATGGCGCTGTGGGGGTTGGGACTCGTAACTGACATGCCAAGCATGTGGGCACTGGCCGGCTTGATGCTGACAGTTGGCGCCGTGCTGGGGGCGGTGCTGGCAAACTTTCAGGCTATTGCCTTGGGGCCACATCAAGCGATGGCGGGCACCGCCGCTGCGGTGGCAGGGGCAACGATGACCTTCATCGGTACGAGCCTGCAGATGGGGTTCGCAACGCAAGCTGCCAACGGTGTCGACGGGCTCGGCATGAGCCTGACCGTTTGCCTTGCCATGTCACTCGCCTTCGTGCTGCTGGCCGAGCGGGGCAAGTTGCTGCAGGCTGAAGTGGCCGCTTAGGCCGCTTGCCAGTTGAAGATCGCGGCTGGCTGGCTTAACGCTCCAGGCATGACCCAAAAGCTTGCTCATCTCGATCCAACACGCTCGTTCCAGGGCCTCATTCTCACGCTCCATGACTTCTGGGCCAGCCATGGCTGCGTCGTGCTGCAACCCTATGACATGGAGGTGGGTGCGGGCACGTTTCATCCGGCGACGACCCTGCGCAGCCTGGGGCCAAAGCCCTGGAAAGCCGCTTATGTGCAACCCTCGCGCCGCCCCACCGATGGGCGGTATGGCGAAAACCCCATGCGCCTGCAGCATTATTATCAATATCAGGTGCTGCTGAAACCTTCGCCACCCGACCTGCAGGATCTCTACCTCAAATCCCTCTACGCCATTGGCGTGGACCCGATGTTGCACGATATCCGTTTTGTCGAGGATGATTGGGAAAGCCCGACGCTGGGGGCCTGGGGCCTTGGCTGGGAGGTCTGGTGCGACGGTATGGAAGTGAGCCAGTTCACCTATTTCCAGCAGGTCTGTGGCCAGGAATGCAAACCCGTCTCCGGCGAGTTGACCTACGGGCTCGAGCGTCTCGCCATGTATGTGCAGGGCGTGGACAATGTGTACGATCTCAACTTCAACGGCGGCGAAGGCGATGAACGCGTGAGCTATGGCGATGTGTTTCTGCAGGCTGAGCAGGAGTTCAGCCGGTTCGATCTTGAGTTTGCGGACACCGAAATCCTGTTCCGTCATTTCGAGGATTACGAAAAGGAGGCAAAAGCTCTGCTGGAAGCCGGTGCTGCCGCCATGGGCCAAAGCCGTTCAGTCGCAGATCCTGTCGGTCTGCACAAATGCGCCATGCCGGCCTATGACCAAGCCATCAAAGCCAGCCACGTGTTCAACTTGCTTGACGCGCGGGGCGTGATCTCGGTCACTGAGCGCGCCAACTATATCGGCCGCGTGCGCGACTTGGCCAAGGCCTGCGGCGAGGCCTATGTGCAGACGAGCGATGGGGGAGCGAGCTAGAGTTTTACATTGTAAAACAGATACGTTCTCGATTATACGAAACCATGGTTTTCTAAAATCAACTTGATTGGCATTATACAACCGATGAACCTAGCTGATTTCGAAAACTCTCCATCGGGCCGTTTGGTTTCGACCGAACAGAATCAGCACGCTTTCGTGCCTCATCCCCTGCCGCCGCGATCCTTGGATATGGCTAAGTTAGCCCAACCCTTATCGGCTGCCAGCCATAGTTTGGGAGAGCTGAACGGTATTACTCGGTTCATGCCCAATCCTACTTTAATCATAGCTCCGACGCAGGCAAAGGAAGCGTTGGCTTTTTCGAGCATGGAAGGAACACACTCGACGGCGGATGCAATGTTACTAGCCGCTGCAGGAGCGCCGTAAGGATGAATATATCGACCGTATGTTCGATGTTTCCAAAAAGGGCGCTTGGGAGGAATGGGTCGCGTTCTATCTAGAAATTGTCTCTCAAGCCTGCGACGAGACAATAGCCAAGGCTCGCCAGCTTGTCGCCCTGAACGAAAAATTTCGTGAGGCTGCTCATAGTGCGGGACAGTCTGCCAACCTTCTAAGGCTCGCGGACTTTTTGTTCGTTAGTCCAGTGCTTTCGATCAGCGATGCCGCTGGTGCGCTGGACATGACTTTTGCAGGTGCACAGCGGGTCGTTCTGCAACTCATCAAAGCTGGTTTGCTGATGGAAATTCCAGATACCAGCAATCCCAAATATTACGCCGCCCCGGAAATAATCCAACTGATTCAGAGCTGATGCCCGATCTCCTTCTCGAACTGTTCTCCGAAGAAATTCCTGCTCGCATGCAAACCAAGGCGGCCGATGATTTGCGCAAGCTGATTACCGATGGTCTCGTGGATGCTGGGCTTACCTATGAGGGTGCGAAGGCTCATATCACGCCCCGGAGGCTGACGCTGGATTTGCGCGGGTTGACCACGCGGTCCGCCGATGTGCGCGAAGAGCGCAAGGGGCCGAAGGTGGGTGCTCCCGAGCAGGCCGTGGCGGGCTTCTTGCGTGGCGCCGGGCTGGATGATGTGTCTCAGGCTGAAGTGCGCACCGATCCGAAGAAAGGTGACTTTTACGTAGCGATTGTCGAAAAACCGGGACGTGCGGCGCAAGCCATTATCTCCGAGCTGGTGCCACAGGTGATCCGCAATTTCCCCTGGCCCAAAAGCCAACGGTGGGGTGATGGTCAGCTGCGTTGGGTGCGGCCATTGCGGTCTATATTGTGCACGTTTGGCCCTGAAACCGAAGAGCCAGAAGTGGTGCCGTTTGAAGTGGATGGCATCGTGTCCGGCAACGTCACCTACGGTCATCGCTTCCATGCGCCCGACGCCATTCATGTGAAACGGTTTGACGATTACGCCGACGCGCTGGGCCGCGCCCATGTGGTACTGGATGCCGAGCGGCGGCGTGCCATCATCGAAACGGAAGCGCGAACATTGGCGCAGGCCCAAGGCCTCGAATTGGTGGAAGATGCGGGCCTGCTGGCAGAAGTTGGCGGCTTGGTGGAATGGCCTGTGCCGCTTATGGG
>JBCBZX010000318.1:0-3575 GCA_039815105.1 Pseudomonadota bacterium | reverse complement strand
GTGGGAGTCACAAGCCTGTCGCGTTCCACGCACAATCTTGATCTCACGGACGAGACATCAATCACTGATGCACTATTGCCGTTAACGGGTCCCTATGACCTTATCTTTGTTGCGACCGGTGCGTTGGAGATAGATGGTGCACGGCCTGAAAAATCGATTAAGCAGATTACGCAGCAGACTATGATGGACCAGTTCGCACTCAACTGCGTGGGGCCGTCGCTTGTTCTCAAACATGCGCTCAAGCTTCTGCCGCGCGACCGCCGTGCCGTTTTTGCTGCGCTCTCCGCACGGGTGGGGTCGATCGGGGATAACAGTTTGGGAGGGTGGTACTCTTATCGCACCTCCAAGGCCGCGCTCAACCAGATGCTGCATTGCGCGGCCATTGAGCTTGGACGCAGTCACAAACATGCGATTTGCGTCGCCCTTCACCCTGGCACCGTGGCCACCGCTTTTACGGAAAAATATGTAGGGCGTCATCCAGCGGTGCCGCCCACTGAGGCTGCCAACAACCTGATATCTGTCATCCAAAGTCTGACTGTTGAGGATACCGGTGGGTTTTTCGATTGGCAGGGCAAATCAGTTCCCTGGTGACACCGACCCATCCGGCTTTTGGACCAACTTGAAAGTCCATTCGGTTTATTCCGTCTGGGTCTCGTTTTCTTCAGATGCATTGGCCAAGGCGCCGTCCTGCCAATTGCCCGTCGCTTCTTCACCGGTGGCGTAGCGCATCGTTCCCTGGCCTTGCCGTTTGCCCCGCAGGAACGTGCCTTCATACACGTCTCCGTTGGTGTAAGTTGCAGCGCCTTGCCCCGAGATTTCCCCGTCCAGCCATTGACCGTCATAGGTGAATCCATCCGGCATTGTGATCTTGCCCGTGCCATCCCTTTGACCCGTGGCAAAAGTGCCCTCGTAGACTGTGCCGTCGGGGTATGTGGCAACGCCCTGGCCATGGCGCTGTCCATCCAGCCATTCGCCTTCATACCGATAGCCGTCTTCATAGGTCATGATGCCGAAGCCCTCATTGCGTGCATTCACAAATTGGCCTTCGTAGACAAGCCCGTTCGGATACCGCGCAACGCCTTGCCCGTCGATCACCCCATTGGACCATTCGCCGTCATAGGTCGATCCGTCCGGATATGTAATCATGCCAGTCCCATTTGCCAGATCATCTGCAAAGCTGCCGATATAGATTGACCCATCGGGGTACGTGACCGAGCCCTGACCTGCGATCTTGCCGTCCGACCATTCGCCGTCATAGCGGTAGCCGTCCGTGCCCACGAAAGTTCCCTGGCCATTGCGTCGGTCCTCCAGAAAAGCGCCTTCGTAGATGTCGCCATTGTTATAAACCACACGCCCCTGTCCCTGGCGCTTGCCGCCGACAAGATCGCCCTCATAGACGTCGCCATTGGGCTGTGTCAGCCTGCCTTGTCCATCGATCTGCCCGTCTTTCCAGAAACCGGCATAGATCAAACCATCAGGCATGCTGAGCGTACCTTCGCCTTCTCGCGCACCATTCGAAACCTGACCTTCATAAACAGCGCCATCGGGGTAGGTAATTGTGGCCGCGCCGTCTTTGACCCCTTCCGACCATTCGCCGTTATAGATGTAGCCGCCCGGGCTTTCCATGCGGCCCCGCCCATGATGCATCGCGTTGAGAAAGCCGCCCTCGTAGCGCACACCGTTGGCATAGATTGCCAGACCGTTGCCGGTGATCTTCCCATCGAGCCATTCGCCCTCATAGGTGCCCCCGTCGGTGAAGGTTATCACGCCCACACCTTCGGGCTTGCCCTTAGCAAACTGACCTTCATAGACAGATCCATTTGGGAAGACCGCGCGGCCCTGGCCCCGAATTTCGCCGTCGACCCAATCGCCGGTATATTCATACCCGTTTGGCAGCGTATACGTGCCCGTGCCGTGCTGCAGCCCGTCTTTGAACGTGCCCTCGTAGATGCCGCCATCTTCGTACTGCTTGGTTTGTACAGTACCATCCTGTGCCAACGCCATGGGCGCAGCTGCCAGAGCGAGGGTCATCGCGAAAGGTGCAATCAGCCTATTGGTCATCTGTGCCTCTCATATGCGCTTATCGGACCCGTTTGTATCAGACGAAATGTTAATTGAGCCGCCCGGGCGTGACAACGTGTTTCGACCAAATCAGCTTTCCCTTGCTCGTCCATCTGCTAAATCAACGCCAAACGAGGAGAGCACTGCGCCATGAAAGACCGTTTCCGCATTACTTTGGCGCAACTCAATGCAACCGTCGGAGATATTGCCGGCAACGCGGCTTTGGCGCGCAAGGCGTGGGAGGAAGGCCGCGCGGCCGAGGCCCAACTGGTGGCGCTGCCAGAGATGTTCATCACGGGCTACAACACCCAGGATCTGGTCACGAAGCCCGCGTTTCACAATGCCGCGATCAAGGCCATAGAGGCGCTCGCGAAGGACTGTTCTGATGGCCCGGCTCTCGCCATTGGCGGCCCGGCTGTTGTGGATGGTGCCCTGCACAATGGCTACTACGTCCTGAAGAAAGGGCAGATCCAAACCTGTGTGCTCAAGCACGAGTTGCCCAATGAAACAGTGTTTGACGAAGTGAGGGTCTACGATGCGGGTCCTCTCGGGGGGCCGTATGTTGTGGATGGTGTCCGCGTCGGCAGCCCGATTTGCGAAGATGCCTGGCATATGGACGTGTCCGAGACGCTGGCCGAAACAGGAGCAGAGTTTTTGCTCGTGCCCAACGGATCACCTTACTACCGCAACAAGATGGAAGAACGCCAAAACCTGATGGTCGCCCGCGTGGTCGAAACCGGGCTCCCGC
This sequence comes from Pseudomonadota bacterium, assembly GCA_039815105.1. GTDB lineage: Bacteria > Pseudomonadota > Alphaproteobacteria > Rhizobiales > Rhizobiaceae > JBCBXA01. The sequence continues at coordinate 766 of JBCBZX010000318.1, read as the reverse complement.
TGATCTATCTTAATCTGGTGGGCGGGCAGGATGATCAGGTGTTCGACGGCGGCACCTTTGTGCTAAACCCCGGCGGAGAGCTGGCATTGCAAATGCCGATGATGGAAGAAGCCATCACGCACCTTGATCTGCTACGTGGTCCTGACGGTTGGCGCGCGGTCAAAGGCGCATTGGCTTCTATTCCCGATGCCCATGAGCTCGACTACCGCGCAATGGTGTTGGCGCTGCGTGACTATGTGCGCAAAACAGGGTTTTCCAAAGTTCTCCTGGGCCTGTCCGGTGGGGTGGACAGCGCCATCGTGGCCGCCATCGCCGCCGATGCGCTCGGGCCTGAGAACCTGCGCTGTGTCATGCTGCCATCTGAGTACACGTCGCAAGAATCGCTGGAAGATGCCAAGGCCGTCGCGGAGACCCTCGGCGCGCGATACGACTATGTGCCGATCAAGGAAGGCCGGGACGCGGTCACCAACACCCTTGCGCCGCTATTTGAAGGCACAGAGCCTGACATCACCGAAGAAAACCTTCAATCCCGACTGCGTGGGCTGCTCCTCATGGCGCTCAGCAATAAATTCGGTGAAATGCTGCTGACCAAAGGCAACAAATCCGAGGTTGCGGTGGGGTATGCGACGATCTACGGCGATATGTCCGGTGGCTATAATCCGATCAAAGACCTCTACAAAACGCGTGTCTTTGAGATCTGCCGCTGGCGCAATGAAAACCACAGACCTTGGATGATGGGCCCTTCAGGCGAGGTGATCCCTGTTCG
>JBCBZX010000466.1:0-1511 GCA_039815105.1 Pseudomonadota bacterium | reverse complement strand
TTGCTAGCGGATCAGCCGGGATGTAGTTGTCCGGATGGCCAAGCGCATTGGGCATGAAGAACACAAAGGCACAGAATATGGCCAGGAAGACCGCAATGCCGAAGATGTCCTTGATGGTGTAATAGGGGTGGAAGGGAATGGTGTCCTGCGGGCTCTTTACATCAATGCCGGCTGGGTTGTTGGACCCAGGCATGTTCAGCGCCCACACGTGCAGGATGACCGTGCCTAAGATTACAAACGGCAGCAAATAGTGCAGCGAGAAGAAGCGGGCCAAGGTTGGGTTATCAACCGAAAAGCCGCCCCACAGCAGCGTGACAATACTGTCGCCCACCACAGGGACCGCGGAGAACAGGTTGGTGATCACCGTCGCGCCCCAGAAGCTCATTTGGCCCCAAGGCAGAACATAGCCCATGAAAGCCGTCGCCATCATCAGCAGCAAAATCGTGACACCCAGCATCCACAGCAGCTCGCGCGGCGCTTTGTAGGACCCATAATACAGGCCGCGGAAGATATGTATGAACACGACGACAAAGAAGAACGATGCGCCATTTGCGTGGATATACCGCAGCAACCAGCCAAAGTTCACATCGCGCATGATGTGTTCAACACTGTCAAACGCCATGTCCGCATGCGGGGTATAATGCATGGCCAGCACAATGCCGGTGGCGATTTGAATGACCAGGCACAGACCAGCAAGAGAGCCGAAATTCCACCAGTAATTCAGGTTTTTTGGGGTTGGGTGGCCAGCGCCAACGGCTTTGTTGACCAGCCAGAAGATGGGAAGCCGGGTGTCAATCCAGTTGACAACCGGGTTTTGGAATTCGCTTTGATAATTATGCGCCATGGGATTTAGACCTCCTGACCCACTTTGATCGTCGTATCTGACGTGTACTGATAATAAGGCACCTCTAAATTATACGGTGCCGGGCCTTTGCGAATGCGGCCTGATGTATCATAGTGGCTGCCATGGCAGGGGCAGTACCAGCCGTTATAGTCACCCTTTTTCTCGCCCGAACCCGTTCCCAGCGGCACACAGCCCAAATGAGTGCACACGCCGAGCAGCACCAAAAACTCAGGGTTTTCAGCGCGGTCTTCATCAGCTTGCGGATCAGGCAGGGTGTTCACATCCACCGCCTTGGCCTGAGTGATTTCCTCTTGCGTCCGGCGGCGGATGAACAATGGCTTGCCGCGAAACATGGCCTTCATGCCCATGCCTGGCTCAAGCGCATTGAGGTCAACCTCAATGGTTGCCAGCGCCTTGACATCGGCAGATGGGTTCATTTGGTGAATGAAGGGCCATGCGACCATCGCGCCTCCAACAGCAAGCATGCTGCCCGTCGCGATGTGAATGAAGTCTCGCCGGTTCACGCCTTCGCCATCAACGGCCTGAGTTTCTGCACTCATGGGATTTTATCTCTCTTTTCAGGTACTACCGTTCCACACGCCATAGATAGCGCGACTTGCGCGTGTCATATAACGTGTCTTTCCGAACGGTCAATTAATGACTCGAC
>JBCBZX010000083.1:0-10940 GCA_039815105.1 Pseudomonadota bacterium | reverse complement strand
ACCCTGCCCTGCCTTGATATGGGGGGCAGCGTGCGCATGAAGCTTCGGAATGCAAACAGGCGCTCGGAAGCGTGACAGCCTTGGCCCCGGGCAAAAGAGCGGCGAACCGTTTGAGGTCGACTTGCTCCCCCGTCGCCTGCACGTCAAAGCCGCCTTCGCGTGCAAAATCGAGCTCGGCCAAGCCAGAAATCTTGTAAGGATCTTCCCGATCAGCAAGCCGCAGCTCAAAATCGCTGGACGACAGGGCATCCATCGACACGGCCAATTGTCCGTCAGCTTCCCACCAGTCAAAAAAACCTGCGGCTTCAGGCGTTGGGGTATCGTCCAATGGTCGTTGAGCGATCTTGAACCGACCATCAAGGCTGGGAACGCCATCCTCAATCAACACATCGCCCTGCATTTCCAATTCCACAGGCCGGCCCTTTGGCACCACGGTGAGACGCGTTCGAAAGCCACCATCATCTTGAACCGTGCCGGTGCCAAAATCGAACTCCACCCTCTCAGCAAGATTAGGGGCATTCTGTTGCCGTAAGCCAATTTCAGCATGGGTGGTGCCAATTGCGCGCCACGGGCCTTTGACATCGCGGGCGTTAACGACCGCACTGAAATCGCTGAACTTGATCGACCGATCTGTTGATTCATCAACGACTTGAAGCGACCCATCGCTCACGGCAACATTCTCAAAGACTATGCGGGTGCCGCCTGGCGCCTCGTCCGCCTCCAACGGGTCTCCAAAGTCAAAGCGCATATCTTCTGCCAGCGACAGATTGAGGTTCGGCTCCACGATCTTCATGTCGAAAATGCGCACCTCGCCAGTTGCGAGCGGCGTCAGTTCGACGTTCATCTCAAACCGCGACACAGTGCCCGCCAGAGCGTCGGCGGCATTGCCGATAACGATGTCTGTAAACCGCACCTTAGGCGTGGGCAGAAGGCGCACGGAGGTCTCGCCGGTCACCCGCACCGGAAGCCCCACCACATCGCTGGCACGAGCCTCGAATTGCTGCTTATATTGCGACCAGTTCCAAAAACTTGGCACGATAAAGAGAGCTGCCAGTGCCAAGGCAGCCAAACTGACGATCAAAAGAAATATGCGCGTTAGCCAGAGCAGAGCAACGATCCTGTTTCTGTCTCAAAGCAGCCCAGCATTATGCCAAATTGGCTTGCTAGGTTTGATAATATGGCGAGCTGACGATGGCACCCACACACTCCTATTCTCGGCCGGGGGGCAGTATTTTGCCGGGGTTCATGATGTTTTTCGGATCCAGCGCGTGCTTGATCAATTGCATGATCCCAACACTCTCGCCCAATTCCAGCGTCATGAAGCGGCGCTTGCCTTGCCCGATACCATGCTCGCCGGTGCACGTACCCCCCATGGCGATGGTCCGTTCGTTCAGGCGCTCAACAATCTTCTCCGCTTTCGCAATTTCTTGCGGATCGTCAGTGTCGATGAGCAGAAGAACGTGGAAATTCCCATCGCCCACATGGCCGATGACGGGTCCGAGCAGGCCTTCGCTTTCAATATCAGCGCGGGTTTGCGCGATGCACTCTGCCAGCCTCGAGATCGGCACGCAGCTGTCTGTAGAAATGCCCTTGGCGCCAGGCCTGAGTTGTAAAGCCGCCCAGTAGGCATCATGGCGGGCCTGCCAAAGCCGATTTCGGTCTTCGGTGTGAACGGCTGCCTCAAAGTTTCGGCCGCCAAATTCCCCCGCGATTGCCGCAAATGTCTCCAATTGCTCGGCGACGCTCGCCTCAGTTCCATGAAATTCCAGGAACAGGGTTGGGCTTTCGCCATGGTTCAGATTTGAATACGCGTTGATGGCCCGCATATTGAGCTCATCAACAAGCTCGATCCGAGCCACCGGCAAGCCGCATTGAATAGCGGCTATGGACGCCTCCACCGCGCCTTCAACGCTTTCAAAACCGCAAATGCCCGCGCCTATCTTCTCGGGAATGCCGTGCAGCCGCAGTGTGATCTTCGTGATCAACCCCAATGTGCCCTCGCTGCCAACCATCAAGCGCGTGAGATCATAGCCTGCCGACGATTTGCGTGCCCGAGCACCGGTTTGGATCACCGTTCCATCTGCCATCACCGCTTCAAGGGTGATAACATTATCCTTCATCGTGCCGTAGCGTACGGCGTTGGTGCCCGACGCCCGGGTTGCGGCCATGCCACCCAAAGAGGCATTGGCGCCGGGGTCCACTGGGAAGAACAGGCCCATATCGCGCAAATGATCATTGAGCTGTTCGCGGGTAACGCCGGGCTCCACAATGCAGTCCAGATCCTCCGGATTGACCTGAAGGATCGCGTTCATACGCGATGTATCGATGGAAATGCCGCCCGCCGGCGCGTTCACATGCCCTTCCAGCGACGTACCGGTTCCAAACGGAATCACAGGCACCGCGTACTCAGCACAGATTTTCACCGCCTCGCTCACCTCATCGGTGCTGGTGGCGAACAAAACTCCGTCGGGCAATTGGGGACGGATATAAGTTGTCGTGTGGGCATGTTGCCCGCGGATGGCTTCGCCGGTCTGGAACGCATCACCAAAGCGTTGCTTCAAAACACCAGCTGCGACCGCGATGCCGTCTTCATTTCGCGAAAGCGCCCGAATATCCGCCAAGGCCATAGACATCTCCCTTCACCGATGTTGTGCAGCGGCGCGTGCGTTTGGGCAAGGCCACAAAGCATTGAAACAGTAACACTTTGCCACGCCCATGTCCGGCGCTAAGGTCCGCTCCGCTAGGGGAATATGACATCATGAGCACAACAGCACAATTTGATCAGGGTTATCTGTCGCCAGTGCGCAAGCTGGAGCCTGGCTGGATCGACTATAATGGCCATTTGAACATGGCCTATTATCTCGTGATATTTGAGGAGGGTGCGGAGGCCTTCTGGAAACCACTTGGCCTGGGAGATAGCTACCGAGATCGCACAGGACACACCACCTACACAGCCTCCGTTAAAATAGACTACATTGCGGAGGTCGCGGCGGATGCCATGGTGACCACGCAAATCGTACTGCGCGATGTGGGCCCCAAAAAGTTCCTGACATGGCAGGGTCTGTACACAAATGACGGCACGTTGCGGGCAACTTGTGAAACCTTGACCTTGCATGTTGATCAAACTGGTGATGCACCCAAGGTCGCGGCCTTTGCACCTGACATGCTGGAAAGATTGCAGGCAACACTAACGGACCATAGCGGCTTCACACCTCCCCATCGTGCTGGCCTGCCGGTGCAGATGAACCGGCCGGCCCAGAGTTGATCCAGAACCGTGCTTGCGCCGTTTAACAGATTGCGGATTCTGATCACCGGTTGGGCTCAACCCAACCTGTCCGCATTTTTGGGTGCGCGGCTGCCGCGTATCTGGGCCGTGTCATTGTTGGTCGGGATTTTGGCCGGCATCGCGAGCATCGCCTTTCGAGAGGCCATCGGTTACGTTCAATGGATCTGGTCGAACGAACACAGTGAAAACCTGGCCAGCGCAGCCCGTCGCGTTGCATGGTACTACGTATTTTTTGCACCGATCGCCGGAGGATTGGTGGTCGGGTTCATCCTGCATCGGTTTATACCCGCTCGACGCGCCGGAGGCGTGTCAGACGTCATTGAGACGCGCGCGTTGGGTGGCCGAACACTCAGCACCGAAGCTGGCCTCTGGTCCGGCCTTGTGAGCGCCATATCACTGGGCAGCGGTGCCAGCGCCGGACGCGAAGGCCCCATGGTACACTTGGCGGCCACCATCACCGGCTGGATAAATGACCGCTTTTCCCTACCCGATTGGGGAAAGCGTACGCTCCTTGCAGCAGGCGTGGCGAGCGCGGTATCCGCATCCTTCAATGCGCCCATAGCGGGCGTTCTCTTCGCCCATGAAGTGATATTGGGCCATTACGCGATGAGGTCATTCGTACCGATCGTCATCGCATCGGTAAGTGGAGGCGTGTTATCGCGCCAATGGTTCAGCGAAGCCTCGGCGTTCGACATACCCAGCTACACCATCGAAAGTTATCTTGAGTTTCCAGCCTTCGCCTTGCTTGGCGTTGCCTGTGCGGCCGTGGCGATCACGTTCCAGCTGTCGCTAATCAGTGCTGATTATGCAGCGCGACGCATCACGCTGCCGCTGTGGTTGAGACCCGCCATCGGGGGTGTCGCCATTGGTGCCATGGGAGTTTTCCTGCCCGAAATTCTTGGAGTAGGCTATGAGCCTACGGACCAGGCGCTCAAAGGCCAGTTTACGTTGCAATTTTTGCTGCTGCTGCTTGTGGCAAAGACAGCGGCCACCGCCATCACGCTGGCCTCGCGCTTCGGCGGCGGCATTTTTTCGCCATCGCTCTACCTGGGCGCCATGACGGGCGGCGCCTTCGGCATGATAACCGCTTCCATTCTGCCGGAATTCGCGTCTGCCCCCGGGCTTTACGCGACGCTGGGCATGGGGGCGGTGGCGGCAGCCGTGATAGGCGCACCTATATCAACGGTTGTGATCGTGTTCGAACTGACGGGCGGTTACGCAATCACCATCGCTTTGCTGCTCACAGTGTCCATCGCTGTTGGCTTGAACCAAGCCATTCACGGCCGCTCTTTCTTCGAGTGGCAGCTCGAAAGCCGAGGCTTGTTCGTACATGATGGGCCGCACAAATATCTTGTGAAACGCACCCGCGTTCGCGAATTCATGCGGCTGCAGGAAACGCAAGAAGATGAAGACGCTCCGACCTACGATCCAGATTTAGGGACACCATTTCTGGTGCCGACCGACACGCTGGAAAAGGCGCTACGGCTCTTCGATGGCGGCGGCCATACCACCCTGCCCGTACTCGAAAACAGCCAGAGCGAAAAGATCCTTGCCTGGGCAGATCAGACCCGCGCATTGGCGTTTTTCAACAGGGCGTTGATCGATGCCAGTGTGGAAGAGCATCGCTAGACATTTGGCCGCCCTCGCAATGCAAGCGCGCTTCGCCTATTTTCATGGTTTGTACCACCCACGAATCATGAAGTTGCCCCATGTCAGATGCTCCGCGCCCTGATGACCTCAACACTGCTCCCTCCCAAGTGAAGGGCGCAGGCGGCATCGCGGCGCGTGCCATGGCTTCGCGCGGCGTGCAGACGCCCGCCATGGCAAATGCGAGTTATTTTGACGGGTTAAACGCCGAGCAGCGGGACGCGGTGGAGAGCATTGAGGGCCCTTTATTGGTGCTGGCGGGGGCTGGCACCGGCAAAACTCGCGTTCTTGTGTCCCGCATCGCCCATATTCTAGCGTCTAAACGGGCGTTCCCAAGCCAGATATTGGCCGTGACTTTCACCAACAAGGCTGCCCGCGAAATGCGCGATCGCATTGAGGGCTATGTGGGGGACGCCGTCGAAGGCATGCCGTGGCTGGGCACGTTCCACTCGATCTGCGTGAAGATATTGCGCCGCCATGCGGAGATGGTGGATCTCAAGTCCGGCTTCACCATTCTCGATACCGATGACCAGATACGTCTGATCAAACAGCTGCTGCAGGCCGATAACATCGACGAAAAGCGCTGGCCGGCGCGGCAATTCGCCAACATTATGGATGGCTGGAAAAACAAAGGCCTGACACCGGACACCATCTCTGAGGGCGACGCCCGCTATTTCGCCAACGGCAAAGGGCGGGAGCTTTACGCAGCCTATCAGGCTCGGCTCAAAAGCCTCAATGCCTGCGACTTCGGTGATCTGCTGCTGGAATGTATCCGTCTGTTCCGCGAAAACCCCGATGTGCTGGGCGACTATCACAAGCGGTTCCGCTTCATTTTGGTGGACGAGTACCAAGACACCAATGTCGCTCAATATTTGTGGCTGCGCCTTTTGGCCCAGCGCCCTGCAGGTGAAGCGCCAAATGTTTGCTGCGTCGGCGATGATGACCAATCCATCTATGGCTGGCGTGGCGCGGAGGTGGACAACATATTGCGATTTGAAAAGGACTTCCGGGGTGCGAAGGTCATCAGGTTGGAGCGCAATTATCGGTCAACCGAGCATATTCTAGGTGCCGCCGCTCACCTCATCACCCACAATGAAGGGCGTTTGGGCAAGACGCTTTTCACGGAGATATCCGATCCCGACGCAAACAAAGTGCTGGTGACGGCAGGCTGGGACAGTGAAGAAGAGGCCCGCACCATTGGCGACGATATTGAGAGCCTGCAGCGCAAAGGTCACGCTCTCAACGACATGGCAATTCTCGTTCGGGCTTCCTTTCAGATGCGCGAGTTTGAAGATCGCTTCGTGACCATGGGGCTGAACTATCGGGTGATCGGTGGGCCGCGATTTTACGAGCGCCAAGAAATTCGCGACGCCATGGCCTACTTCCGCTGTGTTGCGCAGCCAGCCGACGACCTCGCCTTCGAGCGCATTGTCAACAAACCCAAACGTGGTTTGGGCAATGTCACAATCCAGCAGATCCATTCCGTCGCCCGCGCCCGCAACATCCCGATGCTCGCGGCGGTGGGCGAGATGGTGGAAACCGAAGAGCTCAAACCCAAGCAGCGGCACACGTTGAAGACTCTCTACATGAATTTTCAACGCTGGTCTGAAGCGCTTGAAAACACTCATCATACTGAGTTGGCAGAGCAGATTCTCGAGGAAAGCGGTTACACCGAGATGTGGCAGAACGACCGCTCAGCGGAAGCGCCCGGCCGCCTGGACAATCTCAAAGAGCTGATCCGCTCCATGGAAGAGTTCGAGAATTTGCGTGGTTTCCTCGAGCACGTCTCACTGGTGATGGATACCGAGGCCAATGCCAATGAAGATGCGGTGAGCATCATGACCCTGCATTCTGCGAAGGGACTTGAGTTCGATAGTGTATACCTCCCCGGTTGGGAGGAAGGGCTCTTTCCCCACCAGCGCAGCCTGGACGAAGGCGGTAGATCGGGTCTGGAGGAGGAACGTCGCCTTGCCTATGTCGGCATTACCCGTGGCAAGAAGGGTGTCAAAATATCCTTTGTATCGAATCGGCGCATCCACGGCACCTGGCAGTCCTCCATCCCATCGCGCTTTCTGGACGAATTGCCAGAAGCCCATGTGGAGGTGGCGGAGCCTGGCAATTCGTACGGCGGCTATGGCGCAGGCGGGGCCGGCGGACCATACGGCGCAAGCCGTTTCGACAGCGGCTCGTTCAGTGGGGGCGGCAATTATGCCTCCCCTGGTTGGCAACGGGCACAAGCCTCAAAAAAAGCGCGCGCCAATGACCCATCCTCGCGTTTCTCGCCAGCGGGCGGCTCCCGGGGGCCCATGACCATTGAAGGTGAGTTGGTGGCAAAGTCCGTGATTGGCGGCGAGAGCGACTATGCCGTGGGAGAGCGCGTGTTCCACCAAAAGTTCGGCTATGGCGAAATCAGTCTCATCGACGGCAACAAGCTCACCGTAAATTTCGACAAAGCCGGCCAAAAGCGCGTGCTGGATAGCTTCATCACGGCAGCAGATCTGGTGTAATGCCCGAATGAACCGCTAAAGCCCCTGGCAATCCATCGAGGACGCCGGTCTGACCAAAGCAACTTGTTGGCTGTTCCGGCGTTCTATGGTGCGGACCGACACACGCCCTATAATCAACCCAGGCCAACCATATGGCCTTTGGCTCAGGGGCTTTCATGGATTCGATCATCACCAAACTGGCCTTTATTGGCTTTCTCGGCATATCGGCGCAGTGGTTGGCGTGGCGGTTCAAGATACCCGGCATCGTGTTGCTGCTCACGGCAGGCTTTCTGGTTGGACCGGTGTTCGGCCTTATCGACCCGGCGGCAGACTTTGGCGCAGTCTACAAACCCGTCATCGCATTGGCGGTCTCGATCATCCTGTTCGAAGGCGGGCTGACGTTAAAATGGTCTGACATCAAAGAAACCTCCACCGCTGTCAGGCGCATCATCTTCATCGGTGGTCCCCTCGTCTGGCTCGGCTCGCTACTGAGCGCCCATTATATTGGCGGCCTGCAATGGCCCACCGCCATGATCATGGGCGCAATCCTTGTGATCACCGGACCCACGGTCATCATGCCCTTACTGCGCAACGCAAGGCTCACCCCGCGACCAGCTTCCATTCTGCGTTGGGAAGCGATTATCAACGATCCCATCGGCGCGCTCTACGCTGTTTTGACGTTTGAAGTGTTCCTCATTTTCTTTGCCAACTTCAGCGGCGACGGCCACGGCATGGCGCCCAATGTGTTCATCATGTACGCGGTGGCCGCCCTGCTGTTCGCGACCATTGGCGGCTACCTCATTGCCAAAGGCACCGTCTGGGCGTTCCGCCATGCCATGGTTCCCGAATATCTCAAGGCGCCCGTGCTGTTCGCCATCGTCCTCAGCGCGTTCGCAATATCTGACTTGCTGCTCAAGGAGTCTGGCCTTCTCACAGTCACCGTGATGGGCATTGTCATGGCGAATTCCAAGTTCGCAGCCCTGTCCGAGATGCGCCGTTTCAAAGAGACCATCACAGTCTTGTTGGTGTCGGGCCTGTTCATCATGCTTACGGCCGCCCTGAAATTGGAAACCATTGCCGCGCTGGACTGGCGGGCCCTCGGCTTTGTTCTGGCGGTTCTCTTCGTGGTGCGCCCGCTGGCAGTATATATCGCGACCATCGGCGCTGGCCTCACCAATAAGGAGCGCCTCCTGGTGGGCTGGATCGCCCCGCGCGGCATTGTCGCCGTGGCCGTGTCTGGCCTGTTCGGCGCAACATTGGTGGAAGCGGGCGTGTCCGATGGCGAAACCATGGTCGCCTACACATTCGCAGTTGTGGCAGCAACGATCGTGCTTCACGGTTTTTCGTTGAACTATCTGGCAAAGGTTCTCGATCTCAAATCCGCAAACCGTCCCGGCATTCTCATAGTTGGTGGATCATCATGGTCGAACGCATTCGCCAACAAACTCCGGGATATTGATGTCCCGGTTCTCATCGCGGACCGAAACTGGAGCCATGTGCAAAAGAGCCGGATGGATGGCATTGAGGCCTATTATGGCGAGGTGCTGTCAGAATCTGCCCATCACAATATCGACCTCAACAAGTTCAGCCATCTCATCGCAACCACCGATAACGACTATTACAACGCGTTGATCTGCTCCGATTTCGGCCCCGAGATTGGGCGCTCAAATGTTTTTCAGATCGGCACATTGGGTGAGAATGCCGAGCGTCATCAAATCAACTTCACCATTGGTGGTCGCCCGCTTACCCGCCCAGGGCACTCGCTTTCCGACCTACGTCTCAAACTGATAAGCGGGTGGAGTTTCAGGACCACCAGACTCACCGAAGAGTTTTCCCATGAAGCTTTGCGGGCACAATTGTCCCGGGAAGCGATAGAAATTTTGTGGGTGCGCCCCGACGGGACCTTCGGTTTCCCATCCGCTCCGAACTTAGCTGGACCGGAGGCTGGTTCCACCGTAGTGACGTTTGGACCACAGCCCCCAGCCGAAAAATAATGCAGCAAACAATCATCGCCTTCGTGGCAGAGCAAGGCGCGGCTAAGCGCGTTCATGACCTCATAGACGCCGCCATTGGCGATGAAGTGTTGGCCCTGTCGTTGTTTGAAACCGAACCGGACTCCAAGCTCTGGCGCGCCGAAATCTTCATCGCCAGCGATGAGGTAGATCAGACCATGGAGGCGCTTAAGTCCGCTTTGGGGGGAGATCTGTTTGGTCTGACGCCCGAGGTAAACCCGGTGGTGGAACAGGACTGGGTGACCCAAAGCCTTCAGGGCTTGCAGCCGGTGAGAGCAGGCCGGTTCATCGTACATGGTGACCATGACCGCCAAGCCCCCCGAGCCCATGAGATTGCCGTCGAGATCAATGCCGGCCAAGCCTTTGGGACAGGACACCATGGAACGACCGCCGGTTGTTTGGACATGGTGGAATGGCTGCTGAAGCGCACAAAGCCGGAGTTTGCGTTCGACGTAGGTACGGGCAGCGGTGTGCTGGCGATCGCACTGGCGAAAGCCGCCCGGATCCAGGTTCTAGCGTCGGATATGGATGTCGTCTCCACCAAAGTGGCTGCGGAAAATGCGCGCCTGAACGGTGTGCATACATATGTTGAAACGTTCGCGGCTGTCGGTCTTGAGGACAATCGCTATCGGCAAATGCCGCCTGCCCCGCTGATCATCGCAAACATTCTGGCGGGCCCATTAGCCGCTCTGGCGCCATCTATGGAATGGAATCTGGCCGCCGGCGGACATTTGGTGCTATCGGGTCTGCTGCCTCACCAACGCAGCTGGCTGCTCGCGGCATATCGAGCGCAAGGGCTGTATCACCTCAAAAGCCACTATCGAAATGGCTGGCTGACTTTGGTGCTGAAAGGCTGACACACGCTCCGCCCCCCATGTCAGACACAAAAACCGGGCACAGGGCCCGGCTTTCCGAAGTCTGAATTGAACTGCTTAGAAAGGCAGTGTGCTTGACGACTTGCGGCGCAGCTCGTTCCGGTCATAACCGGCGGAGCGCAGCGTCTGCTCATCCATGCCCAGCAGGACACCATTCACAAAGCGGTCAGCCTGGCGCTGACGGGCCGTAACAACGTTGTTCATAAAGCCACGGAAACCGGTTTTCTCAGACATGATATTTCTCCTATTCGTTGAACTGAATATGGGGGAAAAAGCCGCGTTCTAGTAGAACCGGTTTTGCAATCGAGCCATGCGGCTGGCGCGGGGCTGGTTGCCGACAGGTTAATGCGATTGCATAGCTCAGACCGCGTTGAGCAATCGCCCTTGGCGCGGTAGCGTCGACCCAAAGATGCACGCTGAAAGAACACTCCATGCTGCAAAGCTACGACAATAAAAGCGAAACCCATTTGAGCACCGCCCGCTTGATGGAAGTGCGAGACCGCATGGCGGAACTCGGCGTCGATTGGCTGATGGTTTTCCACGCCGACGAACACCAGAATGAATATCTGCCGGCCCGTGCCGAGCGTCTGGCTTGGTTGACGGGTTTCACCGGCTCGGCAGGCTGGGCGCTGGT
>JBCBZX010000113.1:0-8969 GCA_039815105.1 Pseudomonadota bacterium | reverse complement strand
CGTTCCTGATGCGATAGGGTCACTTTCGAAAACTGGTAAAAAACTGGCGGTGCTTTCGAACTCAGGCAAGCGCGCTGCCCCCAATGCCCAGCGCATTGCGGGTAAGGGGTATCCATCGCACTGGTTTCAGCAGATCATGACATCTGGCGAGGCCCTTTGGTTGGATCTTGCTGCGGCGGGGCAGGCCATGCGTTTGTTCCCGATTGTCCGCGAAGCCGGTGATGCAGATGTGTGGGCCGCTGGCCTGCCGAATGTAGAGCTTGCGGCCGATGTTGCCGACGCCGACGCGATTTTGTTGATGGGCTTACCCGATGCCGGAGAGGGCGAAACGGCGCAAAAGGCAATGGAAGTCGCACTGCAGAACGGACTGCCGGTCTATTGCTCCAACCCGGACCGTGCCTCGCCCCGCGCTGGTGGGCAGACCGTCATTTCCCCCGGAGAGCTGGCGCATCGCCATGTTGATGCGGGGGGGAAAGTCCTGTTTTACGGCAAGCCGCATCTACCTATTTTCGAGCGCTTGCAGGTTGAAATCGGCGTGGCGCCGGATCGCATATTGATGGTTGGTGACTCGCTGGAGCACGACGTCGCTGGAGCTAAGGCGGCGGGCTGGTCCAGCCTGTTTGTCGAAGGCGGTTTGCACTCAGCTCATTTTGCGGATGCCAAAAATCGCGCGGCAGATCTTGCGGAGCTAGTCGCTCTGGAAAAAGCCCCTGCGCCTGACTATTCCATTCCAATCGTGAGCTGAGATATCCCATGGACGTTATTCCCATCGACTTTCTTGAGTTGTCCCGCGATTTGGGTTCAGACCCGCTTCGTATTCAAGGGCCCGGTGGCAACACATCGATCAAGGCTGGCAATGTCATGCATGTGAAGGCGTCCGGCACGGAGTTGGCCGATGCCTGTGACCGCAATGTGTTTGTTGCTGTGGACCTGCATAAGGCGCGAGCCGAGGCCCGGGGCGCTGGCGATGGCACGTGCAAGGCGGCTGTGCTGGAGGGTGGCAGTGGCTTACGCCCATCCATTGAGACGACCTTTCACGCCGCGATGGAGTGGCCGGTGGTGGCCCACACCCATTCTGTTGCCACCATTGCCCACGTCACCAGCGAGGCTGGCACAAGGGCCGCGGCGGAAAAGTTGAGCGGTTTGCGCTTTGCGATTGCGCCGTACGCCAAGCCCGGTATCGACTTGACATCGGCAATTCTGAACGTTGTGACACCTGCAACCCAGATCGTGCTACTCGGCAACCACGGTCTTATCTGCTGCGGCAGCACATCTGCTGAAGTTCGCGACCTCATTGAGCTTGTCGAGGAGCGTCTCGCTTTGCCAGCCGCCGACATGTCGGCAAGTGTGCCTTCGGAACCAGCTCAAAACGGTTTTGAGTGGATGGGTGAAGTAGGCAAACTGGCGACACATGCCGACTATACCAGTTTGGCGACAGCTGGATCCTACTGGCCAGATCACGTCGTCTTCTTAGGGCCTGCCATGCCGACACTGCGCGACGATTTGAACGGGCGGCCTGCCGTGATCGTTCCAGGGCAGGGCGTTGCCGTTCGCACCGACGCCAAATCTGCCCAGCGGGCGATGGTGCAGTGTTTGGCGGATGTGTTGGCGCGTTTGGAAGATGGCTGGGAACTGCTTGCGCTCACGCCGCCGCAGGAGGCTGAGTTGCTGAACTGGGATGCTGAAAAATATCGCCAAGCGCTGGCTGCGCGGCAAGCTCACAATGGCTGAGCCGCTTTATATCGGCATTGATGTCGGAACCTCTGGCGTTCGCACTGCGGTTGTGAATCGCACCGGCGAGCCGCTTTCGTTTGCTCGCGCTCAACACCACCGGCAAACCGGCGATGGTATAGACGCCAGCTTGTGGTGGAGCGCGGTGGAAGACTGCCTCTTGGCCCAAATGGAGGCGATGACCTCCACTGATCTCGACGCAGCCGATGTGCGCGCGATTGCGGTGGATGGCAC
Source organism: Pseudomonadota bacterium (assembly GCA_039815105.1). GTDB lineage: Bacteria > Pseudomonadota > Alphaproteobacteria > Rhizobiales > Rhizobiaceae > JBCBXA01. The sequence continues at coordinate 7,004 of JBCBZX010000113.1, read as the reverse complement.
GTCGGGCTCCATGGTCCTCATTGATGAAGCCGGAACGCCTGTCACGCCCGCTCTCATGTATGATTCCAAAGGGTTCGACAAAGAAGCTGAACGCATCTCCAACTATGCGCCAGATGGCCATATTACGTTGGGAAACAGCTCGGCCCTGGGCCGGGTACTGCGTCTTCAGACTTATGATGTTCATGGGCAAGCGCGCTGGATAGCCCATCAAGCCGACTACATTGCCGGATGTTTGCGCGGTGAGTTTGGTGTCTCTGACTACAATAACGCGTTGAAAACTGGCTTTGATCCAGAGGCGCAAACATGGCCAGCTTGGTTTGCGCATACTGGGTTGCGCACCGAACTCCTGCCCGGGGTCGCGGCGCCTGGAGACGAGATTGGGGGCGTTTCTTCGTCCGTGGCTTCCAAGTTTGGATTGCCCACGGGAACCAAAGTTCATGCCGGTACAACAGATTCTATCGCTGCCTTTCTGGCCACCGATGCAAGCGAAGTTGGCGATGCCGTCGTGTCTTTGGGCTCCACGCTGGCCATAAAGATGCTGTCAGATGTGCGCGTTGATGATCCGGCTCGGGGCATTTACAGCCATCGTTTGGCGGGCCGGGCTGGTGCTGCCATGTGGCTGGTGGGCGGTGCGTCCAACACGGGCGGTGCGGTGCTGGCAGATCTTTTCACGACAGAACAGATTGTAGCGCTGAGTGCAGATATAGATCCGTCGGTGGACAGCGGCTTGGCTTATTACCCATTAAGGAAAGCCGGTGAGCGCTTCCCCGTTTCAGACTCGTCAAAGCGGCCAGTGCTGACGCCAAGGCCAGATGATGACGCGCATTTTCTCCATGGCCTGCTGGAGAGCATGGCGCGGATCGAGCGCCAGTGCTTCGATGCGCTAAAGACGCTTGGTGCGCCGGAACCCAAGCGAGTGCTGACCGCGGGTGGCGGTGCGCAGAACCCAGCTTGGACGGCCCTTCGCAAGCGGATCGTCTCGCCCAACGTTCAAGCAGCAGCTGAAGCGGAAGCGGCAATAGGTGCCGCGAGACTGTGCCTGCCGCGCTAGCTCGGTGTGAGCGAAAAATCCTTCGGTCGCAACTCGTGGAGCATGAACCATTGTTCGTAATGCGCTGTGACCTGTGGCTGCAACACGGCCGTTATTGCATCCATCGTCTCTTCGACACTTCCCGCAGCTGAAATCGGCGCGCCATAGTTCAAACCATAGCTTTCGCTTTTGTTGTGGCCTTGGGCCACGCACCAGCAGGGGACAATCTTTGCTCCGGTCTTTTCGGCCAGCCGGGCAATCACTGACAGATTGCCGCTTCTGGCGTCGGTTTTGCCGAACCACGGCCCGTGCACATGGCCATCCACACATTCATCGGTGGCGAACCATGCGCTTTTGCCCTCTTTAAGGCCTTTAAGAACTTGCGCGGTGGCCCGCTGCTTGCCTTCCAACATCATCGAGCGAACGTAAGCGCGCTTGTCTTCCGCTTCCCGTTCCGATGTGATCTCGTGGAACTGTTTGTAGCGTTCGAGATAGGCTTCGCTTCTGGTTCGCAGTGCAATTTCAGTGCGGGCCTTCGACAAAGGAGCTTGGTAAATTATCAGGGGCAGCCGGTCGAACTGGGCGGTTTGCACGGCCAGCAGTTCCCACATGCCAAGGTGCACAAAGGCGAAAATGTGGGGTTCATTTGCTTGGGCCATCTGCTTGACTGACTCCAAACCGTGCACCTCAACTGGCACTTGGCGCACGACGCGCGGTAAATTGCCAATGCGTAGCATCGTTCTGCCGACATAGGACCAATTCCGGTCGATCAGTCTTTCGATGTCGCGGCGCGATAGGTGCGGCAGTAGATGCGGTAACACCACATCCATATCATCGCGCCGTGCGCGGCGTGTTTTGCGGCTGGCAAACCGGCCCATGGATCCGCCCAACGCATCGAGTGCCGGCAGGGGGAGCTTTGCAGTCAGGCTCGCGACGACTTTCTCCGCCTTTTCCATATCCACCATGTGCACCAAGGCGGCCATTCAGCGCGGCTCCACATACATGGGAAGGCCGCCATCTGGCTTGAGTGTCAGGTGGCACACGGGTTCAACGGAGTGGCTGGCAGGCACGCGAAAACGCAATTGTTGCGCAAACACAGCCAGACAAAGAACGGACTCAGTGATGCCAAAAGACACGCCGGCACATATGCGAGGGCCCATAGCGAAGGGAATGTAGCTAAAGGGTTTCGCACTTTGTCCCAGAAAACGCTCGGGCATAAAGGCGTCCGGCTGATCCCAAAGCTCAGGGTTGCGGTGAAGCAGCCATGGAACCACACCCACGAGCGACTTTGCAGGAATTGCGGTGTCCTCAATTGTGTCTTCGCCCACCGCCTGTCGCAAAAGAAACGGCACTGGCGGATACAGCCGCAATGTCTCGTCCAGAACAGCGCGGGTGAAGGGCAGCTTTGCAACATCGCTTAGCGTTGGAGGACGGTCGCCCAAAACAGCTTCGATCTCCCCATGCAGCTTTGTCTCGGACGCTTCATCTGCTGAAAGCAGATAATGGGCCCAGGCGAGAGTGGTGGCAGTTGTTTCATAGCCAGCCATGAACAGCGTAGCGGCTTCATTGACAATGGCATCACGGGTGAGGGGCTCGCCATCTGGGGTCCTTGCGTCGAGCAACATATGGATCATTGAGCGGTCATCGCCCTCGCTGTGGCGCTTGGACACTTGCTCCACAATGTTGCCAATGGTGCCGCGCACGGCTCGGGTTGCCTTGCGCAGGGCAAGACCGCGAAACACTGGCAGGCCATTATCGAGGCCAAGAAAATAGGGCAGATTCACCACGTCGATGTGCTTTTGGTAAGCGGCAAACCCGTCAATAATTCTCTGGGCATCTTCGCGTAGGAGGTTCCGGCCAAACACTGTCCGGCAGATAATGGTTGCCGTCAGCCGCGCTGAGATATCGACCATATCAACCGGTTTTCCCGCTGGCGTTTGTGCCAACTCGTCCGCAATTTCCTGCGCGGTTTCCACCATAATGTCTGCAAACAAGTGCAGGTTCTTATTGTGGATGATCGGCGCTACGAGCGGACGGCGAATTGCCCAGGTCGGCCCATCTGAAATGAACAAACCATCGCCCAGCAACAGTTCCAGCGCCCTGCGCATTTGTGGGCTTTTGGGCTCATAGTTCGCGTGGTTCTTTAGCAAGATGTGCCGCACAAGGTCGGGCCGGTTGGCGACATAGATTTTGCGCCCCAAGATTTTGGTGGCCACAAAATCGGCTGAGTAGCTCTCCTCGTTGAAGATTGTCAGCAGGTTTTTGCGAGCCGAACTCACAACATGGCGAATACCTTTGCGAACCTCCGTTCGCCGAGGCCTATAGGGCGTGAAGGGGTGCGTTGATGCCATCCTAGGCCGACATTTCTTTGTGTGCTCTGTTCATGGCCGCATACCAGTGGCCGGACTTCTTCACCGTCCGCACCTGTGTATCATAGTCCACATGCACGATTCCGAAGCGCATTTTGTAGCCCTCCGCCCATTCGTAATTGTCCATGAGCGACCATGCAAAATATCCCTTCATAGGGATACCGGCGGCTGTAACGTCTGCCAGTTCGTGCAAATGCTCAGCTAGATAGTCTAGGCGAGGCTGGTCATCGACCTCGCCGTTTTCGCCAGGGCCCATATTATAGGAAGCGCCGTTCTCGGTGATGTAACACGGGGGCAGGCCCTGGTACCGGTCATACACTTGCCGCAGCAGGTGCCCCATGCCTTCAGCTTTGATTTCCCACCCAATGTCGGTGCGCACATTGGAGTTTGTGGACGCCACTGCAATTACAGCGGGAAATTGAGCGTCCGGCGCTGAATCGTGGCGCACTGTGTTGGGGAAATAATAGTTGAACCCCCACCAATCGAGGGGCTGACAGATCGTTTCCAAATCGCCGTCTTTGACGTTGAGGTGTTCGCCAAGTGCACTGCGGAATTCGCTTTCATATTCACCGCTGAAGATTGGCGCAAAAAACACACCATTGTCGAACTGGAATGAACGTTCGGCGGCTGCCTGATCTTCGGCGCTGTCGCTGGCGGCATATGTGGATACAGCGTTCAGCACGATCCCCATGGCAATGTTGGGTTGTTCCGCCCGCGCGGCAATAACGGATTTGCCATGCGCCAGATTGGTGACGTGTGCCGCCGCCAACGCCGCTTCCAATGATTGTTCACCAGGGGCGTGTTTGCCATACAGGTGGCCGTGATAAACCGAGCACCACGGTTCGTTAAACGTGCACAATGCGTCAATCCGGTCGCCCAGCGCCTTGACGATAATAGATGTGTAGTCGGCGAATGCGTCGGCTGTGTTCCGGTCTGTCCAGCCGCCTTGGGCCATGAGCGCTAATGGCAGATCCCAGTGATACAGAGTGGGAAAGACCTTCATTCCGCGTGCCAAAATGCCGTCCACGAGGCGATCGTAAAAGTCGAGGCCCGGCTGATTGACGGCACCACGGCCCATGGGCTGGATGCGCGGCCAGGCGATGGAGAAGCGATATGCATCGACATTCAAAGACGCCATCAAATCAAGATCTGCTTCCCAGCGGTGATAGTGGTCACACGCAACATTGCCTGTGTCGCCCTGATGAACGCGGCCTGGCATGTGGCTGAACGCATCCCAAATGGACGGTCCGCGACCATCTTCGTGCACCGCGCCTTCGATTTGGTAGGCGGCGGTGGCGACGCCAAATGTGAAGTCGGCTGGAAAGCGTTGCGCTAGTTCTACCGGGTCTGTTTTCTGGAAAGCCATTTGGGTGTGTCCGTCTTTGGGCTCTGGTTCAGATTGTGGTCGATCACAAAGCCATGTGGCCCCGAAGGGCCGTTACTATGTCGGCAAGGGTTGCTGTCCCGCCGAGGTCTCCGGTGAGCACTGTTCCGTCTTTGAGTAGCGCGCCAATGCCGGTTTCAACCTTGCGGGCGGCCTGCGCAAGTGCGGGTTCAGCGTGCTTGTCGGCCAGCCAATCCAGCATCATTGCGGCTGATAAGATCATTGCCAGCGGGTTTGCGAGACCTTTGCCCGCAATATCGGGCGCGCTGCCATGGCAAGGTTGGAACACCGCGTGGTTGTCGCCAATGTCGGCGGACGGCGCGAGGCCCAATGAGCCCATGAGCGCAGCTCCAAGGTCGGATAGAATGTCGCCAAACATGTTCTCGGTCACCATCACATCCCAAGCACGTGGTTTCTGGACCATCCACATCGCCATGGCGTCGACATAGGCTGCGTCCGTCGCGATATCTGGGAACGCTTTGGCGCGTTCTTCGAAAATCGAACGGAAGAATGCGAACGATCTGAACACGTTTGCCTTATCCACGCACGTGACGCGACCGGGCCGACCCAAACGTGCGGCCCGCTGTTGAGCGAGTTTGAACGAGAAGTCGAACAGTTTCTCAGATGTAGCTCGGGTGATCCGCAAGGTCTCGGTTGCATGCGTTTCGGTAACCACGCCCTCATGCATGTGGGCGAACAAGCCTTCGGTTGATTCGCGAACGAGCACGAAGTCCACTTCGGAGAGTTTCTGGTCATTCCAGGCGGCCGATAGTGGCGTGGGTTGCCCAGGCCAGATTTTGACAGGCCGAACGCCTGCGTAGAGACCCAGTTCAAAGCGGATGTCGATTTGTGGTGTCAACTCTGTGCCATCGGGCTTGCGAATGTCCGGCAGGCCCATGGCGGATAGGAGGATCGCATCTGCCGCTCGAGCAGCGGATATTGAGGCGGCGGGCAGGGCGTCGCCACTCACGGCATAGTGGGCAGCCCCCGCAGGCAGATGTTTGAATTGGAATGAGAACTCGCCGCTGGCCGCAGCCAAATCGCTCAGCAGATCGATAGTGGGTGCCATGATCTCCGGGCCGATACCGTCGCCATCGAAAACCGCAATTTGGAAGTCTGTCATTTGGGCTCGCTTGCCGCCTGATTAGCATTTTCCATCGCTTGCCACACGCATCAGAAGGTTACCAGCGATATGGCGCAAACACACATGATTGCGCTTTCGGGTTTGCGGTCTGCACCGGCTTTGCTATAGGGGCGCGGAAACGGGGTCGCGATTGTTATCGGGTTTCGTCATCAGCGGATGTGGTGGAATTGGTAGACACGCCAGATTTAGGTTCTGGTGCCGCAAGGCGTGGAGGTTCAAGTCCTCTCATCCGCACCAACAATTGAACAAGAAGGTCCGGCCTCTTTGACTGGATTGGGCTGTGTTTGCACGCACCAATTCGAAGGACCGGATGGTCGGACTTGGTCTGACGCAACAAAACGGAATGCATGATGCAGGTTACCGAACAACTGAACGAAGGCTTGAAGCGCGAAATCGCAATTTCGATCCCCAAGGAAGACCTTGAGACACGGCTTTCCGAACGCCTGGAAGAAATGAAGGGTCGAGCGCAAATTAAAGGCTTCCGCCCCGGCAAGGTGCCCATGAGCCACCTTCGCAAAATGTATGGCAAAGGCGCCATGAGCGAGATTGTGAACGAGCTGATTAACAGCACGCCTGAGAACGTGCTTCGTGATCGCTCCGAGAAGTCCGCCACGCGTCCTGACATCGACATGACCGAGGACGAAGCTGAGGCTGGTGAGATCCTTGATGGCAAGCGCGACTTTGATTTCGTGATCAAATATGAGGTCATGCCTGAGTTTGAAGTTGCGGCGTATGACGGCATTGAGATCACCCGCCCGGTGGTCGACATAGCTGAGGACGAAGTTGAAGCGCAGGTGGAACGCATTGCGGAAAGCGCGCGTGAATATTCTGAGAAAAAAGGCAAGGCCGCCGATGGCGACCGCGTCACTTTGGACTTTCTTGGCAAAGTGGATGGTGAGGCCTTTGAAGGCGGCGCAGCGGAAGGTCACAAGCTTGTGCTCGGTTCCGGCAGCTTCATCCCCGGCTTTGAAGACCAGCTCGTTGGCATGAAAGCCGGTGACGAAGGCGTCGTTAAAGTTTCTTTCCCTGATGATTACCAGGCACCAAATCTGGCCGGTAAAGCCGCAGAGTTCGACG
>JBCBZX010000320.1:0-3540 GCA_039815105.1 Pseudomonadota bacterium | reverse complement strand
CGTGGGCGTCGTCCACGTGCAGGAAAAAATCTGTCAGCACATGCACAAGGCTGGCCGCACCGAGGACCATGATGGCGGATCCGACCAGCGGTGCTTTGCTGCGGATCAACCATCCCAGCGCGAATATGGCCGTATAGAGCGGCGCTGAATTGCCGGTGGCGGTGGCGGCTTTCCAGAACTGCGAGTTGAAATAGACATCATCCCAGATCTGGCGGGCCGGTGTGCCCTTTAACCGTTCCCAACCATACATGATGAAGATCGCGATATCGGGCACGATGCCGCCCGCAATAGCTGCCGCATTGCGCAGCTTGTGCCCCGGTTTGGCGAACAATGCCGCGCCCAGCAGCACATGGCTTTGTGTCATCATGCCGGGTGGCTCGCCAACAATTGTGCCAACACCGGGTTGCATGTGCGCTCCTGCCCTATGCTGGATGGCGGTGTGTGGCCGCAAATGAAATTGTAATCGTCAGGCAAGGTTAGCACCTGTTCGCGCATGGTGCGTGCCAGCACGGCCTCGTCGCCGCCCGGCAGGTCGGTGCGCCCGATGGAGCCTTCAAAAAGAACATCCCCCATAACCACCAGCTTGGAGGCGTGGCAGATGAAGATGACATGACCGGGTGCGTGACCCGGCGTATGACGAACTTCAAATTTGTGGCCGGCGAGGGTCAATTCCTCGCCATGGTTCAGCCAGCGGTCCGGACTGGCGTTCTTCATATCCGGTGGCATTCCGTAATTGCGCGCTGTTTCTTCGATTGATGAAAGCAATGGCGCATCAGCCTCGTGTGGGCCAACGATCTCAACGTCCAGCGTCGCTTTCACAGCCTCTGCGCCTCCTGCATGGTCGAGATGGCCATGGGTCAGCCAAATGGCCTCCACCGTCAAGCCGAACTCCTTCACCGCACCGCAAATGATTTCGGCATCTCCGCCGGGATCAACGATCACTGCGGCTTTGGTCTGCTCGTCGAGCAAAATCGCGCAGTTTTGCTGGAACGGTGTGACGGGAATGAAAGCGACTTGCAGCATAGGAACCTCAAAATGAATCGGGCCAGCTCTGACATGAGAACTGGCCCGCTGCAATTTTCATCTAGTGTGATGGAAAGGCGCGCTTAACGGCCCTTCATGAATTGGCCGACAATGGCGGACAGCGCTGCACCACCAACGGCGCCGCCACCGGCATCCCCAAGCAAAGCACCGAGATCCATGCCGCTGCCGGCATCGCCCGCCGCGCCGCCGATAAGGCCGCCCAACAATTGGCCGCCTGCAATGCCGCCAACGCCGCCGGCCAGCAGCTTAGGAAGCATGCTCATGGCAGCAGATTTAACAACTGTACCAATGGCCCCGCCGCCCACGACGCCGGAGATAATTTGGATGATGATTGGCAATAGTGCTTCCACGATAGTCCTCCCCACGTTGAATGCGTGGGGAAGCTATCGTGATATAGTCTTGTTGAGAAGCCGTGCGTTGAAACTTGTGCCAGAAGCTAAGCTGCGGCGCGCTTGGGACGAACCTCAGCCGTATAATCTTCCATCAATTGCCGTGTGATGTCCCCAGGCTGATAGATATTGCCAGCGATCTCCGAGACGGGCGTGAGCTCTGCCGCCGTTCCGGTTAGGAAGCATTCGGAAAATGTGGGCAACTCTTCTGGCATGATTGTGCGCACGTTCACGGCCAGGCCCCGGCGTTTCGCCAGGTCGATGATTGTTCGGCGTGTGATGCCATCGAGGAAACAATCGGGCGTGGGCGTGTGGATTTCACCGTTCTTGATGAAGAACACATTTGCGCCTGTCGCTTCAGACACATGGCCGCGATAGTCCAGCATCAACGCATCCGTGAATCCCTTGGACTCTGCCGCATGCTTGGACATGGTGCAGATCATATACAGACCCGCTGCCTTCGCGTCGAAGGGCGCAGTGGCCGGGTCTGGGCGCTTCCAATCTGCAATGTCCAAGCGGATGCCCTTCAGCTTCTGTTCTGGGTCGAAATAGCTTGGCCAATCCCACACAGCGATGGCCAGATTGATTGTGCTTTGCTGTGCGGAAATTGCCATCATTTCGCTACCGCGCCACGCAACCGGTCGCAGATAAGCGTCTTCCAAGCCCTGAACCTTCAGCGCTTCGTTGCAGGCCGCATCGATCTCATCGGCCGAGTAGGGAATTTCAAACCCCAACACCCGCGCCGAATGGATCAATCGTTCTGTATGTTCGCGCAGCTTGAAAATTTCCCCGCCATAAGCGCGTTCGCCCTCAAACACTGATGATGCGTAGTGCAGGCCGTGGTTCAATACGTGTACTTTCGCATCTGCCCATTCAACAAATTGGCCATTGAACCAGATTTTTCCATCCAAATTGTCGAAAGAGCGTGCCATGGGAACTCCAAAAGGTTTGGCAGAAGCAAAATTGCGTCGGAAATGCTGAAAACAGTGGAGTTTGCTAACAATGAGGTCTATTTAAGTCAAGATGGCTGACATAAATCGAGATGGAGTGATGAGCGTGCGGGCCGCGCCGCAAAAGGCCGGTGAACCACAAGGTGGTGCAGCGCCGTCTGCCGATGATCTGATCGTCGTGCACGAGCCGCTGGATGCATTTAGCGTCGACGAGATGCAACTCATAGAGCGGCTGTTCTTCGCTTATCGCGATTTTGTGCATGAGCCAGACGAAATCCTTGCTCAGGACAGGTTCGGGCGCTCACATCACCGGGTGTTGCATTTTGTGAACCGCCACCCTGGCATGTCCGTCGCGGAGCTTCTCGACATACTTCGGATCACCAAACAAAGCTTGGCACCAGCACTTAGGCAGTTGATAGATAAGGGATATATCGCGCAGGAAGTTGGTAAGGAAGATCGCCGCCAGCGTCTTTTATTTCCCACCAGAAGGGGTCGCGAGCTGATGTTGGCACTTTGTGAGCCACAATCCCGCCGTATGGCAACAGCACTTAAAGCGTTGCCAGATGGTGACCGGGATAAAGTGCTGGCGTTCCTCCTTGCAGTTGTGAGCGAAGAGGATCGCGAGCGGGTGCAACATCTGACGGATCATTAGAGCGGCCGGTCATTCAAGCCATTTGGGTGGTGACGGGCCTTACAGAGGGGCTCGCAATGACCAATCCTGCTTCGCACACGCGACACTCCACCAAGACCCTGTCATTTGTACCTACGGTTGCCGGATCACGGGTCGGCGGCCATAGTGGTAGCGACTCGAGTTTTAGGGGCGGTGTTCCCAACATATCGAGAACACAAACCCCTGCGGCGCGTGACAACCCGCGCAACGGCCAGGCAAAGTCCACTAAAGCCACGTCGCATTTTTCCGGCGTGGAATTTCCTGAAGGCACTATGGTCGACGGTAGGCTAATCCCCCATGACGATGCGCCGCATATTCTGGTGGTCGATGACGACGCCCGAATCCGCTCGCTGCTGATGCGCTTTCTCAATGAGAGCGGTTTTCGTGTTTCCCAGGCCTCCAATGCCGACGAAGCTGCGCGAAAGCTAGAGGGTATTTCGTTTGACCTCATGGTTCTCGACGTCATGATGCCGGGACAGGACGGTCT
>JBCBZX010000243.1:0-4608 GCA_039815105.1 Pseudomonadota bacterium | reverse complement strand
TCCGGACATGGCAGCCTCTCCGTAAAGGTGTCACTCGGCTTATAGAGCCTTTGCCAGAGGGGTGCGAGGGGCAATATAGAAGGAGTTTCATTCTAACTCGGGCGAATCCTTCGAACTGAGTATTTGGTCGGCAGCGATGGTTTGAGTTCCGGTTCATTCGATCAATCAAAAGTCCCGAAGAGAGGATGCCTAGCCCGATAAATCACCATTCGCTGCAAGCTCTCTTTGCTTTTTTTTCGCAAACAGAATCTGGGTTTGAAATGGGTGCGCTCGGCACGGAATTGAAAATGTGTGGGTCTAAGATCCAAAGCTAGAAATCAAGTAAGCCCATTAGCTTGGAGGGGCGGCGATGGACTATATTTCAAACAAAATCGTGCGTTGCCGCTTAACTTGCGCCTAAGATCGAAGGCAGATTGTTAATGTGAAGCTCGGTCGACCCGCCTTGAAAAACACAAGAATTATTAAGACGACAACAGAACAGGTGGTGCTTTAGATGGCGCCAAGCTTGCAAACCACGCGATCAGCAGAATTGCTGCTCGATCGTGAACGCAAGGCGGTGAGAACACTGACGGTCGTACGAGGTATCTTCATTTTGATCGTCATTGCCGTCGTCTGGATCATCGGCGTCAACACATTTGAAAAGCTCGCCACCACGGCACTTGGTTTGCTTGTTTTGGGGGCCATTGGCCTCAGTCTTGCGCTTCTGAAACAACGCGCGTCGATCACCGGTATCGGACTGGCGGGCAGTCTGCTTGATGTCGCACTTTTGGGCGCGCTGCCGGTGCTCTGGTACCAGTCCGTCGGCGGCCTGGATGTACCCCCGGTCTACATGCTCAAAACACAGGTAACGGTCATTGCATTGTGCCTTTTGGTTTTAAATGCTTTGGCGTTTCGCCCGCTCTACCCATTGGTCGTCGCAGCCGGAGGCGTAACGATACATGTGGGCTTGCTGCTCTACAGCCTGACCGATCCGCGCACCGTTGTGTCTTCGGATTTTGTTGAATCGACGATCGGCGAGGGCTTGAACATGGAACTGCTCCTAACGCGCATTGTGATCATCGCGCTCATGGGCATCACGCTTGGATTCCTGACGCATATCGCCCGCAAAACTGTCTATCAGGGCGTCCGCCTCGAGGTCGAGAATACGCAGCTCAGCCGTTACTTTTCTCCAGGGGTCGTGTCGCAGATCTCAACAGATGCGGATGCTTTTCTCGGGGTTGGGGGCAAAACTCAGCAGGTCGCGGTCCTGTTCTGCGATATCCGCGATTTCACGACCATAACTGAAGATATGGAACCCTCCGAGGTTGTCGGATTTCTCTCAGAGTACCACGCCCACATGGTAAGCGTCATTTTTGAACATGGCGGCACAATCGATAAGTTCATTGGGGACGCAATTATGGTGACCTTTGGTACGCCCGAAACACGGAAAGATGACGCTCACCGGGCTGTTCTTGCTGGACTAGGGATGAACCAAGCCTTGATGGCGTTGAACCAGGCTCGATCCCGCAAAGGCCTCGCAAACATTCAACACGGTATCGGGATACACTTTGGCCCCGTTACTGCAGGCAATATCGGCACGGAAGATCGCCTTGAATACACGGTGCTTGGCGACACAGTGAATGTCGCCAGCCGCATACAGGACGCATGCAAATCTCTGGGCGTTCCATTCCTGATTTCTCAAGCAGTGAAGGAGCGTTTGCCACATGAGATTTTGGTCGAGCCTCTTGAAAAACAACAGGTGAAAGGGCGCAAAGAACCTGTTCAGATCTATGCTGTTTTACCATGATAAACACGGTGCGGGTCAAAGCTGCTCGATGCACTGGTATGTTCTTGCCATTTCTTGTGGCGCTCCGATCTTCTGTGTGATGCAAGGCGCGTGTGCCAGTGGATATTCAGCCCATCCAAGGACATATCCAATCTTGGCGGATGTCTCTCATTCGCTGCACTCACGAATTCTGTCGCTTTCAGGCACGTCTACTGGCGTGAAACCCTATACCTGCAGCCACATGACCGACCGCTATTGCCTCCACTGGGTGCCCGACAACGCCTCGCTCGTTATTCGACTGGCGTTGGAAGAGATGGGCGTGCCCTATGACACTGCGCTGGTCGATCGTTCGTCAGGTGCGCACAAAGCGTCGGCATATCTCAAGATCAACCCCGCAGGCCTGATCCCGGCGCTGGAGACGCCCGATGGCGTGATCTTCGAGACGGCGGCCATCCTCCTTTGGTTGGCAGATCGTCATGGGGCCATGGCGCCAGCGCCTGACCACCCCGACAGAGGGGCCTTTTTAAAGTACCTCTTCTTCACCTCCAACACGCTACATGTCGCAGCGCGGATGCGGTTTTATCCCGAGCAGTACTTGGGGTCTGCAACCGGGGCCTACACCACGCTCACCACCCATCTTCAGGGAGAATTGCGCCGACATCTGGACCTTTTGGAAAATGCTTACGCAACAGGCGGAGGCGGGCTGGGTGAGAAGATTTCAATTCTGGATGTCTATGTGGCCTGCATTTGTCGGTGGCTGGCGCTATATCCAAAGGGTGAGGGCAAGGAATGGTGCCAGATTTCCGATTGGCCGCAGCTGCGCGCAATGGCAGAGCGTCTAGAGGCTTGTGACTGTACCAAAGCCGCCATATCTGCCGAAGGACTTGGCCCAAACCCGTTCACACACCCGGTGTATCCAACGCCACCAGAAGGCAGCGTAATGTAATGTTTCTTTCCGTCTTCGAAATGTTCAAGGTCGGGATTGGCCCGTCCTCCTCTCACACGATGGGGCCAATGGTGGCCGCGGGGCGTTTTCTGGATCTGATGCGCGCCTCCCCGTTCGAATTTCACGGGGTGAAGGCCTCTCTGCACGGATCGCTCGCGTTTACCGGTGTAGGACATGCCACGGACCGCGCGACGATCCTGGGTCTCGCTGGCGTGTTGCCTGACGTTTATGACCATGAGAAAGCCGAAAGCCTGTTGGCGCAAATCAGGGCAACGGATACGATCAGCCCCGAAGGTCTCGGGCCGCTGGCCTTCAACCCGCGTGAAGACCTGTCATTCGATTTTGGCCCGCGCCTGCCCGGCCATGCCAATGGGATGATCTTGTCGGCGACGGACGCGCAGGGCGATGTGACCCTGCAGGAGACCTACTATTCCATTGGCGGTGGCTTTGTCATGACAGCCGATGAGCTGGCGGCCGGGCGCAACACAGATCCGGGTGCCCCGGTGCCATACCCGTTCCAGAATGCAGTCGAGATGCTGGAAATGTGCCAGACCTCCGGCAAGACAATTGCGGAAATGAAGCGTGACAATGAGATCAGCCGCAGCGGGTCTGACAGGGTGCATACCGGCGTGGAGCGCATCTGGGAAGTGATGAACGACTGCATAGAGCGGGGCCTGATCGCAGAAGGCGAGCTTCCTGGTGGGCTGCAAGTCCGCAGGCGGGCCAAAGGCATTCACGACGCGCTTATGGCGGAGCGCGGGATTAACATTGGCGCGCCGCATCTGATCAATGACTACATTGCGGTCTACGCGATGGCTGTAAACGAAGAGAATGCGGCCGGTGGCCAGGTGGTCACAGCACCGACCAATGGCGCTGCGGGCGTTGTGCCCGCGGTGATCAAATACTGGTTAGAACATGTGCCCGGCGCATCAGCGCGTGATATTGATGTCTTCTTGCTGACGGCAGCGGCCATTGGCGGTTTGGTAAAGCACAATGCATCGATCTCTGGCGCCGAAGCAGGCTGTCAGGCGGAAGTGGGCAGCGCGGCGGCTATGGGGGCTGCAGGATTGGCGGCGGTTCTGGGCGGCACGCCTGAGCAGATTGAAAACGCTGCAGAGATCGCGCTGGAGCATCACCTGGGCATGACGTGCGACCCGGTCAAAGGCCTGGTGCAGGTGCCGTGCATCGAACGAAATGGCCTCGGTGCAATGAAGGCCGTCACGGCCGCCAGCCTCGCGCTGCGCGGTGATGGCTCGCATATCGTGTCCTTGGATGTATGCATTGAGACGATGCGGCAGACCGGAGAGGACATGCACCAAAAATACAAAGAGACGTCGTTGGGCGGATTGGCCGTAAACGTGCCGAACTGCTGATGGCAGCGCATGGAACGGATCAGGTCCGCGCGGGTCTGGGCATCGGTCTCATGGTGGCATTTGCATTATTTGCGCCGATCATGGATGCGATGGCAAAGCTTATCGGCGACAGCGCTGCTGTCGGGCAGGTCGCGGCGACGCGGTTTGTCGCCCAAAGCATCCTGCTCTTCCCGCTGACGATCATGTTTGGGTGGCTGCACAGGCCAGACCTGAAGGAATGGGGGCTTCACTTTGCCCGGGCGGCCCTGCTTTTGATTGCAACCGGCTTCTTTTTTACCGCTCTACGCCACATGCCGATGGCTGACACGATTTCTATCTTCTTTGTGGGTCCGTTTTTCGTGTTGCTTCTGGGGCGGATGTTTCTGGGCGAACAGGTCAGCCCTAAAGGCTATATAGCCTGTGCCGTGGGCTTCACCGGTGCGCTTTTCATTATTCAACCCAGTTTTGCCAATGTGGGCACCGCGGCGCTGTTTCCTCTGGTCACGGCCGTGACCTTTGCGATCTATCTTGTGCTGACGCGCAAG
>JBCBZX010000027.1:0-16683 GCA_039815105.1 Pseudomonadota bacterium | reverse complement strand
CCATTGAGGATCTGGCGACCGGCTATGCTTTCGATGCCGATACGATCGCCGTCTCGGCGGAAGGCAGCGCACTGGCCTTGGCGGTTGATGGTGCGGCAGTCGGCGACGCTTTCGTTTCCGATAAGCTTGTGGGCGTTCTGTTCTCCCCAAATGATGGCCTGGGTAACATCGATGTCGTCAGTGTTGAGCCGGACACAGTAAGCGAGAGTTACGTAGGCGGCGTTCACAGCGCGATGGCAGATGGTGGCCTGGTCGGAGAGATGGTGGTCGATGGCCGCTTGTCTTCCGCCGAGATCTATCGCCGGTGGCACCTGTTCGAGCCAGACCGCGTGACCCTCACAGAAGTCGGGGGATTTGGGTCCGTAGTTGGAGAGGCTGTTGTGGGCCTGGAGGCCTATCAAGCTCTTCTGCGAATTGAAGCAACGTTCGTCGGCGACCCCAATGCCTTCGTCGTCGGGCAGAGCTGCGTTGATCATGGATTTGTTCTTGCTGGCTCAGACACCATCGACCGTGTTCACGCCGCTCTCCGGGCCGCTTCGGTCGGCCGCGATGACATTGAATACACCACCCAAACCCACCGCCAGATGCGCATCAGCGACCTGACGTTTCAGAAACCGGTTCCGTTTGGAGCCATGGTCCCAATCGAAGGAGCCTCCACATGACACAAACTGCTCACATTCAACTCAGCCAGAAGCTGGACCTGTCCGATGTGCAACATCTCGCCGAGTTCCCGCGCGATGCCGCCGATGCTCTGATCACATCCGCCATCGAGGCGGGCAGCTCCTATGCCGGCGCCAGCGTGACCAAGAGCGGCACCACAACAGTTGCCATTGAAGCGCCTGCCTATCTTTACAAAGGTGGCAAGCTGTTCACCTCAGCAGACGCGCTTGCCGATCTCGATTTCCTTGGCCAGCTTCGACCGCAGGCAATAGCCGCATCGTGGCGGTTCTGTTGCAAGCCAATGAGGTTGATACAGAGAGCCAGCCGCGAGACTTCCGGATCGGCGGTACCGCACAGGCACCTGTCTTTGAAGCTCAGCCCACACCTACCATTACGTGGCGCCAAGCCAGTGTGTCATTTCAGCTAGGTGCCTCAGCGCCGTCTCCCGTCAAGCCGGTGGTGGACAGCGCAAATGTGGTCATCGCATGGGTGACGCTAACCTCGACAGAGATCTCACTAGTTGAGCAAAGCACTGCCAATCGCGTCAACACGCTAGGCAATGTGGACGCGCGTCTGAAGGACACCGAAGAATGGCGCGTCCAAACACAACCAACCGTCGACGGCCTTCGCTCCGATGTCTCAAAGCTCGCGGTGAGCGCGGCCGGCAAGACCGACAGAACAGCCATCGCAGCAATCATGGAGCAGCTTGCTCGGCTCAACGAACAGGTTGGCGTGGATCCTGCGGCCTCGTTCTCGTACACCGACTACTTTCTGGATGCCGAAGATTCCGACACCGATCACATCGAGTATGTGGCGAAGGTGGAAGAAGGTTTGCGTTTTGCCGATGATGCAAATGAGCGCTCAGCTATCGCCGTTGAGACGCCTGGTGATACCCGCTTCCAGATCCACCCGAACGGTCTGCTCATGCCTGCACACCAAGAGCACGCTGCTCTGTCGGTTGTTGGTCGTGATAGCGAACAGGCGTTGAGTAACGCGGGCAGCCAAACCGTTGAATACAAACTCAAGACGGTGAGCCGCACGCGCATCAGATACGGCACGCCCTTTGTGGTTTGCACCAACGCCCAATGGTGGAGCACGGGTCGCTACAATGAGACCACCGGCATCTATACCAACCGCGCCGGTGAGCAGTTCGACGTTGAATACATCCGGGCGCACCCGACCAATGATCCGAACCGACAGATCACCAGGTTCCGCCGCATCTGGACCGACACTTACGAAGAGCCCTATTGGGATGCAATCACCGTGCCCGCCAGCTACGTCGGTAACGTAGCTTCCAACACGTTCCAGATGCCAGCCTCTGGGTTTGTCACCGGCATCAATCTGGGCTTCAGTCGTGTGGACAGCGGTGGCGACGTGCGCCTTGTCCTCTGCGAAACGCTCAATGACGGGTCGCCCAACTATCAAGCTGCTATCGCTGATGTCACGGTCGAGGCTGCTGATCTGAAGACCTATCCAGAACTCACTCGCTTTGACGTTGGGCCAACCCTATTGGATGGCGGCAAGCGTTATGCCTGGGCGGTGATCACGTCCGGCAACCACTGGCTCGCGATGGTCGAAGGCAATCGTTATTCCCAGGGCACCTTCTTCCTGTCGACGGATGGCGTGTGGTCTCAGGGCAATCTGGCGCTTGATGCCTGCTTTGAAGTCATCACTGCTGAGTTTGATGTGCCGCGTATGGTGATCAACCTGCAGGACTTCACGTTGGGCGGCGGGATTGTCGGTATTGATCTGGATCTCGAACAGCTCGTGCCGGACGGAACATCGATCACGTATGAAGTGCGCATCGATAATGTGTGGACCCCGCTGGAGTTTGTTGGTGACGACAACCACCCACTGACCGGTCTTCCTGCCAACCTGAACGCCCGTGTGGTGTTGCTGGGCACCACACAGTTGATGCCAGCGATCAAAATGAATGGCTCTTTCGTCACCACCACGCGGCCGCGCATCGATGGCACGCATATTTCTGAGCCACGCCTGGCGCCGGCCAACGTGGACGAGATCACTGCGGTCGTGACACTTGAGCATTTTGACGAGGCTAACCACGACTGCGTGGCTTCCATTCTGGTGGGTGCTGGCTTTGCAACAGAAGTCGCGCCGTCATCCTTCAGCGACAAGGTACTGCCGGACGGCACGATCCGGCGCACGTTCGTCTATGCCGGCGTCACTCCGACAGACCAATGGAAGCGCAAGATCGAGATCAACACGGTCTCTGCTCTGTCGGTTTTCCACGTCGCCGAAACCACCGAATATTCATTCGCAGCCTAGACCGGATCGGAAACCATCATGGCAAAGAAGATTGAACCCAACACACTGTATCGCGTCGTCTTGGCGAGGGCTGTGCCAAGTGGCCGCTCGCTCATTCATCCAGGGCCCAATGTGGTGCTGCGTGGTGATGCCTTGCAGAAGATCATTTCTGATGATGGCAAGGCCATCACGTCCTACGAGGTGAAGTAACCAACATGTCCTCTCTGGATCGGTACAAATCAGGAGTTGTTGGCGATTGGACCGCTCGAGTTTGGGATGGTCTGATCGACTCCCTCAAAGCTGAGTTCGCTCCCTTGCAAGAGCAGCTCGGCGTGCAGCGCGAACTTACAGACGCTATTGTTGCCCGTGGGCTGCGCGTCATTGAGGACGAGCTCGCGCCTGTTGTGGCACAGGGCACGGGCGTTCTTGGCGACATAACCTCGCTGCGCCAGGCCGCCACGGACCTCGTCAATGAGATACAGGCGCAGGTTGATCAAGGCATTCCTATCAATGAAATTCTTGGCCTCGAGACGGCGCTTGAAGCCTTGGCCAACCATGCCATCAGTGAGCTCAATCCACACTCCGTTACCAAGGCTCAAGTGGGGCTTGGTAACGCTGACAACACAGCTGATGCCGACAAACCCATATCCACCGCAACCCAATCAGCGCTCGGCAATAAGCTCGATACGGCGGTTGCCGCATCGAGCTATGTCCGCAAGGATTTAGAGATAGAAACTGAGGGCCGCAGCCGAGTGCAGGCAAGCGCAAACCTGAGCCCAGCTGTTCGTGAGCTTCGGTCAGACGGCGAGAAGCACATCAGGCTCTCCAATGGTGCAGGCGCGGCGAGGTTCGACCTTGGTGCGGGCACTGAGGCGGCCGGAGCCGGGCTTTATCTCAATGAGTTTGACGATGCTGGAGTGCTCACTGACACGATCCTGAGCATTCCACGCGGCGGGGATGCAATCAGCCTTAGCAGGGCGCTGCGAAACACTGCTCAGCCAGCAATGACCCACGCTTTAGGGACGGGGCAGCACGGTTGGGCTGCGAATTCTCACTACGGTTTTCCCGGCACATTTGCAGAGCAACAAGGCGGCTTCACCAAAGGCGCGACAATCAATGGTTTTGGAGAGGCTATTCACTTTCCCAAGGGTAGCTTCATCATTTGCGTGCAACTCTATTCCACCAACAATCCTGCCAGTGCGCAGAACCAGCGGCATATCATCATGCGGAACGGCAATAATTCCGACGTTTTGGGCATGCCGCAGGATTGGTCAACTGACACATCGGGCACACGGACAACTATTGGTTTTGCCAAAATGAATGATGGCGATTTTCTAACGCAGTATGTTCCGCCGGGATATGTCAGCAACTTTTTTGGAGTGTTTCAACACTCCCAAATCACAGCCTTTATGATTGGATAAGCACATGAGCAACAGCATCACGATTGAGCTTTACCTCACCCCAATTGGGGCACGCGCATTGGAGCGGGATTTTGTGAACATTGAAGCGATCACACAGCTTTTCCAGTCACAGCTGATGGGTCGAGAAACTGCAGCAGTTGATGAGATCATCAAGGCCGAGGCCGCTCGTGCGACGGCGGCTCAAGAAGCCATACCAACAGGCCGAGAAGCCATTATTGAGCAAGCCTATGCGCGCGGCTCAGTGAAGACGATGGCACAAAAGAACCAAGAGGCTGAGCAGGCCTTAGCGCTGAATGAACCACCAGCTACAGACCAGACCGAGGCCTACGCTCAAGCGGTTCGCTCTCATGCTCTCGCCATGAAAATCAGCTTGGTCAACGCGACCCGCGAGGATGGTAAGACCGACCCGGTTACAGTCCAAGCACTCGCCGATATCGAAGCTCGTTACGCCCGCACTATCCAAGCGTTCCTGACTGACGACCGCCTTGGGGTAGATGTCTCTGATCAAGTGCCGAAGATACAACGGATCCGACAAGGTGAAGCTGCATTCGATATGGTTGACGAAGCCGAAAGCGATATCATCGCGGAACCTGATCTCGACACGCCGGTCCACCAGGACAGCCGTTGGCCGAATTTGCTCGCAGGTTCATAGCATTGGATATCAATATCACTGGTGATGGCGAATGCACGTTCTTTCCGGATCGAGTATTTGGCGTCGACCTCACACCTGCTTGCCTTGTCCATGATGCCAGCGGCCTTGGCATACTGGATCATGCGAAGCTGTGGTTGGATGTCATGGCTCTGTTTGGAGACACGTGGCTTGGCTTTAGCGTTGGGATGGTTATGTTCGCCGGCACCACCTTTTGGTGCGGCCTTCGCTACGGATTGCGAGGCAGACGTCGAGAGGCGTAACCCAGACATGTTGAAAGACTGAATGACGGGCTGGCATCTGCCAGCCCTTTTTCGTTGCAGCCCTCCGCGCACTTTGAGCAGGACCATACGGGCCGCCCCATGGCTCGACCTGCAATCCTGCTCACCGTGCCGGAGCCATCCATGTCCGCAACTACACCCAATGTCGGCGTTCGTGTCTTTTCAGATCTCTCGGGATCCACCGTCGCGATAAATGCGCGCGAGACGTATGCCGGCATCGCCCTGCCAATGCCCAACGCCGACAACTCTATCGAAATGCACAAGCCGTTTGCGGTGTCCACGACTGACACAGATACCATCGGCCTGATCGGTGACGGTCTGGCGCGTGATGCCATTGCACAGATTGCATCCGAAGGCATTCACACTGACATCATCATGGTGCGCTGCCCAGAAAGCGCTGATGCCGACAACCAGCTAGCCGAAATTGCTGGCGATGCTGCAAATAAAACCGGTGCTTGGGCTCTGGCTGATGCCAAGTCTGAACTCGGTATAGAGCCCGGCCTTCTGCTATCTCCGAGCTACACGAACGCCCGCCCAGGCAACGCTGCCAATCCGGTAGTGACAGCTTTCGATGGTGTTTGTGAGCACATCATCGACTGCATGGCGGTTATGGACACGCCGGAGACCAGTCGCGAGGACGCGGTCGAAGCTGCTGCCGACTTTGCGGCCAGCCTCAACGTGATCGCCATGTATCCATCGGCACTGGTTACGCTCAACAGTCAGAACCTCACCCGCGCCCTGTCTCCACATCTGGTAGGTGCAACCCTGCGCCGCGATGCTGAAGCTGGCAGCCCGTACAAAGCGGCATGGAACAAGCCCTTAAAGGGTATTCGAGGGGGCTCTCAAAGCGTCTCGTATCGCGATGGTGACACTCAGCACGACGCCAACTATCTCAACCAGCGTGGCGTTGGCACGGTCATTGAGAACAAGCTCCTATGGGCTCCGTATTCCACAGCCACAGATCCTACGACCGTTGGCTATCGCTCTATCAAGCGCATTCGCACGCGCCGCTCCATCGAGAAGGCAATGCTCCGCGCGTTGCGGGCGTTCAACGCTTCGGATCTTGGTCCGCACCTGGTCACGCTCGTTTACGAGAGCCTTGCAGAGGCCTGCCAAGAGCGCGTGAACGTTGGCGCGTTGATTGACTATGAATTGGTCTGGGACAGCGGGCTGAACCCGGACAACCTTCTGCGCGCCGGTGGCTTGGCAGTGAAGCTCAAGTTCGAAGAGACGCCGGATCTAACAGATCTGCAGATCTACTCCGAACCGCAGCCGGAAGCCTTCGAAATTCTGCGTGGCCGCATCGCCACGGCGCTGCAGTCGATTGGCAATCCAAACATCACCGTCAACCAGGCGCGTGCTTTCTAAACTCTGGCTTTAAGGGGTCTCTCAAATGGACCGTCTCATCTTCGGCGCAAACTGGTACGTCGACACGCTGAACACCCATCTCAGCCTTGCCAGTGTTCAACTTCCGTCATTGGCCCGCGCCAAGGAAACCTTCGTGACCGGTGGCGGCTTTTTCAATCTGGAAGTGCCAGACGCCATCGAAGGCTTGGAGGCTGACTTTAGTCTCAACGGCAGCGATGAGCGAGTGCGCGGTCTGTTCGGGCGCGAAGCCGGCGACTGGACAAGCTTCTATTATTACGAGCGCCTGCGCGACATTCAGGAGGGCCGCAACCTTGGCCGAGTGGTGAAGTTGAAGGGCCTCATCGACACCGTCGATCAGCCCACGGCCACTGGCAAAAAGGGTGATGCAGCTCAATACAAGGTCGGCACCATCGTCGAATACAAAGACATCGTCGACGGCAAGCTCATCCACCACATGGAGTATTTCTCCAACAGGCTCATCGTCGACGGAGTGAACTACTCCGAAGAAAACAACCGGCTGCTCGCAATCGCAGGATAGCGCCAGCTTCAACCTTTGGAGGACCGCATGTCCAAAGACAAAACCGCGCCGGCTGAAGTCGGCATTGATGAGATCGAGCTGCCGCCAGCTGAAGCCGTGGACAAGATGCTCGATGAGCCTGCTGCCGACGTTTCCCAAGCCGCAAAGCCACAAGGCCCTGCGCCGGAGGTTGCGGAGCTCGACTTTGAGATTGTGCCGGCAGAGTTTATTCCGCTCGACTATCCATTCACCCATGATGGCAAGCGCATTGACGGCATAGCGGTCACCCGCCTGACCATCGGCCGTGTGGCTGAACTGGTGGCGGACTATTCCAACAAGCCATTCGACAATTTCGAGATCTATGCCGAGATGGCTGGGCTTCCAGCTCCTGTGTTGCGCGGTCTAGTGGACGTTGATGGCGACCGGTTCACGGAGGTGGCTTACGATTTTTTGCCCCGCGTCTTCCGACCGGCAAGCGAGCCCCCTTCGAGTGGCGATCTATAGACGGCTACATCGCTCGGATCTCTGCAACGTTGCACACGCCGTTGCCGGCCGTTGAGGCAATGGACTGCCGTCGAGCGCTGCAATGGTACCTACAGGCCCAAACCATTCACGAGGAAACGTTCGGGGCTTTAACGTCGGCGATGAAAGGCATTTCCCATGAGTGATATCGATGTCGCCGTAAGAATGCGCCTGGTGCGGGGCAATTGGGACCGCAACGCCGACCACATTGAACGCGACCTTCGTGACCTGCGACGCGAGTCTGATCGTCTTGGGAAGTCCAAAGGCCTGACTAAGCAGAACCGCGAAATGGAGCGCCTCACGCGGGGCACTCGCAAAGCAGAAGCTCAAACCCGTCAGTTTCACCGGACGCAGCGGCGCGTGGGCGGCGGGGGAATAGCTTCCGGCGTTGCAACCGGATTAGCAGCACGAACTGCCGCAGGTGGCGGCCCTACAAAGGGCAAGGATGGACGTCTCCGAGGATATGATGGGCGCTATCTACCAAGGGATGGAGCCGGTGGTGGAGCTACTACGGCCGTTGGTGCAGCTGCTGCCGCACGTCTAGGTATGAGTGGTCCAGGCACGATTGCAGCAGGGGCTGGGGCTGCAATTGGTGGCGGGATTCTGGCTGGTGGTGCAGCCATAGGCTACTCGGCCAAACAAGCCATCTCCTTTGAAACCTCAATGGCCGACGTGAAGAAGGCCGTCGAGGCGACTGACGACCAGATCGAGACACTCGGCCGTGCCATTCTGACGACATCTGCCCAGACCGGCATTGCCAAGGAAGAGCTGGCAGCGCTCACAGCCGAAGCAGCAAAGTCAGGTACGGCATACGAAGATCTGGCGCGGGTCGTGGCTCTATCCAGTAAGGCTGCAGTGGGTTTCGATATGGGCGGCGCGGAAGCCGGCGCATCGATGGCGAAGCTGCGAAACGTCTTTGAAGCGTCCATCGAAGATCTCGAGGATCTCGGCGACACCATCAATCACATCGCCGACAATTCGGCGGCGCGGGAACGGGACCTGGTATCGTTTCTAACCCGCACAGGCTCCAACGGCCGGCTGCTTGGAATGACACCCCAAGAGATCAGCGCTTTTGGCGCTGCGTTCTTGTCGTTGGGCAAAGGTGCCGAGCTATCAGCGACCGGCTTCAACGCCATGGTCAACAAACTCGGCAATGCACAGGGGCAGTCAGACGCCTTCAAGAAGTCTCTTAAGGAGCTGGGTTGGACCGTCGAAAGTTGGTCGGAGGGCATGGAAACAGACGCGGCCGGGTCCATTACAAAGTTTCTCGAGAAGCTCAATGAACTTGAGGGCGCACAGCAGATCCGCGTGCTGAGCGACATGTTCGGTCTGGAATATGCCGATGATATCGCGGCCATCGCGGGCAACACCGATCTCGTCATCGA
Organism: Pseudomonadota bacterium; assembly: GCA_039815105.1. Taxonomy (GTDB): domain Bacteria; phylum Pseudomonadota; class Alphaproteobacteria; order Rhizobiales; family Rhizobiaceae; genus JBCBXA01. The sequence continues at coordinate 7,615 of JBCBZX010000027.1, read as the reverse complement.
TATGCTCGACAAGGTCAAAGACGCCGCCGATCGTGCCGGCAGCCTTGATGAGACCTTCGAGATTTTCAACGCCACCACCGCCAACAAGCTCGGCAAGGCCGGATCGGCGCTCTCGGGTTTCGCGACACGCATTGGATCTGAGTTCACCGAGCCGATTGGTGAAGCGGCCGACACCGTTGGTGACTTCTTCAACCGCCTCAACGAAAGCCTCGACCGTGCGGCCGAGGCTGAGAAGATGATGGAGAAGCTGCAGGGCGGTAAGAACCTGTCGGCAGCAGATCAGACCAAACTTGCAAACGACACTGAGCTTGCCGAAACAGTGCAAGGCGGCCGCCGTCGCAATCGCCAAGACATCGAGAAAGAAATTCGCGGCATCGAGGGCGCGCTGGCGCGCAAGTCGGCTGGCGGCAGCTCCCGTGCAGATCGTCGCAAATACAGCCAGTTTCTTGGTGGCGATCCCAAAGCGCGACTAGCGGAGCTGCGATCTATGCAGCAAGAGCTTTCCCAAGTCTCAGGCACGGCCGCAGATCTAGGCGTCAAACTGTCTGCTCTCAGAGCGCAGCAGTCCAACCTGCCGGCCACTGTGCGCAAGGGCCGAAAATCGTTCAAGAACCCAGCCCTGACGAGCGTCGAGGAGCAGATCGCGGCTATCGAAGCCCAGCTCAAAGGCAACCTCAATCCGCAGATGCAGCGCCTGGCGGATCAACTCGGCACAAGCCTCGGTCCATCAGCAGATCAGTCCATGGGCGATTATAAGGTGAACCTGTCGGCTGCGTTGGATCAAGCGATCGCTATCGCCAGTCAGGCAGCGCAAAGAATGCTCTCAGAGCTCAGCTTCAACGCATCGCCCACCATCACCCCACGCTTCAGGCCCGCGGCAGGTGCTGCACCGGCCCAAGCTGGTGGCGGTAAGCGCGCGGTCGGGCCCACGCAAGTGAACATCAACCAGACGATCAATGGATCCAGCGACCCTGTCCGCACTGCCAACCTGACGTCGAAGAAGACCGATCGCGCCATTCGATCTGCACGCTCAGGCGCGCTGCATGACGTCGGCGCGTTGGCTTAGATTGGAGCAGTGAATTTATGAGCAGCAGAACACAAATTCGCATCGGCAAAGCCAGACTGACCGTCACGGGTTTGAGCCCACAAGCCGTGGCGAGATCGTCTGAGACCCGTGTGCCAGGTGCACCGACATTCGCCGGCATGGACTACCAGAAAACCGGTACTGGCGAGATGGTCACCACCATTGAAGCCCAGACCGTTCCAGTGCTGGTCGATGGCACCGATGCCATCGGTGTTCTCATGCAGCATCATTTGGCTCAGGACAGCGTCAGCTACATCAGAATGGGCGGAAACTTTCAGGCGCAATATATGGGTTCTGTGATCGTCCGCGTGCTCGACACTGATGAGGAAAGCCTGCACCCATTCACGGGTGTTGGCCGCCGAGTGAACTGCTCCATGGAGCTGCTTCATGTCGGCTGATATCATTGGCACCTATACCGTCCCACAGGACGGCCAGAGGCTCGATCAGATCGCCGCGGACATCTACCCACCAAGCGGCGACCGAAGCCCTCCTGGGGGCGTTGTGGACGCTCTCCTGTTGGCCAATCCGGGCATTGCGGAAGCGTGGCACGTGCCTGCCGGCACAGTGTTGAACCTGCCGGCCGCTGAGGCGCCAGAACCCGTCAGCTTCACGCGGCCGTGGGAGTGATCGATGGCAGTCCGCAAACCCATCGTTCAAGTCTTTGGCCCGCTAGGCACCGATATCATCACTGGTCTCGGCAATCGATTTTTGGGCATCACGATTACCGATGCTGAAGGGTACGATAGCGACCAGGCGGTGATCCGTATTCGTGCGCGGCCGCCATATCACACAGCGCCAGCCAAAGGCACGAAATACACCATTTTCGCTGGCTATGATTTGGCTTCAATGCATCTGCTCGGGATCTATCAATCCGAGACCTATCGGCGCTCAGGAAACCCCGATGAGGGGCACATTGCAGAGATCACCTGCAGGGCGGCCGACTTCCTCGATAAGATGAAGGCCGTCGACACCAAGCACTATGACAAAGACAACGGCCACGGGACCGTCGGGCAGATATTTGACAGCTTGTCTAAGGAAGCCGGAACGCAATTGTCGATCGCGCCGTCGTTACGCTCAATCGAGATGCCTTACAGGCTGCGCCATCATCAAAGCGCCCTCGATTTTGCTTCTGAGATTGCCGACGAAATTGGAGCGATCGTAAAGCCTCAGGCAGGCCGTTTAGTGGTCCGCGAACGGGGCAAAGGTACGGCTGCCGGCGGCGCTGCTCTGCCGCCCATCATCATCCCGTTTTCGGGCGAGTATGGCTATGAGGTGGAGCTTGAGCCGCGCAGCGATCACAAGGAAGTTGAGGGCTCGTTTTTCGATGCTGCCAAGGGCACTGTCGACCGCGAAAAAGTGGAGAGCTCAGGCCAGAAAAGCCGCATGCAGATCCCGCATCCATTTGCCACCAAAGAGCTGGCCAAACTTGCTGCCAAAGCTATGGGCCAACAGCTTCAGCGTTTCACCGGTTCGGCGTCGTTTCAGATGGCTGGAAACCCAACCGCTCAGGCGGGCGCCCAAGCTATTCCAGTGGGCTATGGGCCAGACGTCGATGGCAACCAATGGGAAGCCGAAACTGTCACTCACGATATCGAGCCGGAGACCGGTTGGATGACCACTGTGGACTGCCAAACGAAGGCAGAAAACTGAAGCTAAACAGGAGAGATTAAATGGTAGATGCAACAGGCTTTGCCCGCGAACAATTGCGTTCATTCATCGAGCGCGTTGAGCGGCTTGAGGAACAAAAGAAAGAGATCGGAGAGGAGATTTCAGACGTGTTCGCCGAGGCCAAAGGCAACGGGTTCGACGTGAAGGTCATGCGCCAGATCATCCGGCTTCGAAAGGTGGATGCGAGCCAACGCGAAGAGGAAGACGCTGTGCGGGATCTGTATCTCACTGCGCTCGGCATGCTGCCGGATCTGGAAGCGGAATAGGCAATAGCTCCAGAACCTGAAGCCGGAAGTTTAACTGCCCATTAACCATAGCTACATGATACAGAACAAAGAGGGAGAACCGCAGTGATCACTGAGCTCGCAACCATCGGCTATGAAGGCTCCAATTTGGCAGACTTCGTGGCCACTTTAAACAAGTGCGGCATACAGCTTCTGTTGGACATCAGGGAGCTGCCCCTTTCTCGAAAGAAGGGCTTCTCCAAAAACGGGTTGGCCGAAGCGCTAGCAAATGCGGGTGTCGAGTACGTTCATATAAAGAGCCTTGGAGATCCCAAGCCGGGTCGACTAGCGGCACGGAATGGTGATTTCGATTCCTTCAGACGGATCTTTGGGGCTCATCTCCAGACCGACGACGCTCAGACAGGGCTCGCATTGGCCGCGCGGCTTGTGCGTGAGAAAAGAGCTGTGCTTCTCTGCTTTGAGCGGGATCATTGCAATTGCCACCGTGCAATAGTTGCGGAGCGACTATCGCAGGAAACCGGATTGCCGCTTCGCCATCTCGGCGTTCGAGCTGGAATCGCATTGGATGGGGTCACAGCTCATGAAGGAAGATCAACCGCGGCCTGACACGGCCAGCGTCGCAATTCTGGTCAAGGCAGCCCCCCAGGTAAGTACTAAGTACGGCGAAACAGTTTGCTGTGCTGGCATAGACGCCTATGGCGATTGGGTTCGGCTTTATCCGGTTGCGTTTCGCAGCTTGGAAAGCAGTCAAAAATTTGGCCGGTGGTCAATTGTGGAATACCCATGGCAGGCGCCACGGACCGACAAGCGCATGGAAAGCCGCCGGATTGATCAGAGCCAACTAAAGGTCACTGGTGAGTTGAAGCGAGGGCACCGCGAAAGTTATCTCAGTCGAGCAATTGTCGATGGCGTCAAGGGCGTGCAAGAAAACGGCGGGTCGCTTGCATTGTTGCGCCCAGAGATATCTGCCTTCGAAATTCAGAAGCGGAGCAAGAGTGAGCTGGATGAGCAAACGGATAAGTTTGCCAATTCCGTTAAGCAGGTCGACATGTTCTTCAAAACGCCCGCGAAGCCCTTTGTGCCATGTCCCTATAAGTTCCTGTATCGCTACCGGTCTGCGGATGGCGACCGCCTGGGGACCTGCCAAGATTGGGAAATGGAAGGCACCTTCTACAAATGGAGGTCGCTTTACGGAGAACAAAGTGCGCTCGATAAAATGTCGGATCGATTTGGTTCTGAATACCTAGATGGAAGCACCTTCTTTGCAATGGGAACTCACTCTCGGTGGCCGGAAACATGGCTCATCAATGGCGTGGTGCGTATCCCGCAAACGGGTCAGACTTCCCTTCTATAGCCCAGATGGCTCGCTTTCAGCGCGGCGGCAGTTGGTCAGCTATCTCTATTAGTCGGTCTACTGCGTTTGAAAGAGTTCGGATCGTCGGGTGGGCGGTCTCGAAGCCAGGTGAGCCATAGGCCAACAGGAAGTCGGCGGCGGCCTTTTCAACCGTTCGCTTCTGCTGACGATACGCTTCGTCCGGAATGAAACCAGCTTCTGCGTGGCGAAAGTAGCCAGGCATACTTCTGATGAACGGTATCGCCAAAAAACGCAGCTGATCCTCTGCCGAGCTCGATATGCACCGCAGCCATTCACTGGGCTTCGCTGATGTCATCTCTGCTTCCTGTACGCTGTTTTCTGCCAGCCCTGTGGCGGCTGATTGATGTGCGATTGTGGGACGTCCGGCCTTGCGGCCGGTAGCGGGCCTGTCGCCAAACAACTCCCGCCAGACTGCCGTTGAATTACAGCCACGCCCCGCATGCCCGACCACGGATGGAACGAGCGGAGCGACGGTGACCGATTCTGATGGTGCCCGCTATGATTCTTCGACCTGTCCGCTGCCCACGCTGCAGAGCGCTCCTGCTGCGTGCCAGCAACGCCGCCCTTGCGGCCGGACCGTTTCCGACGATAGAGATTAAATGCAGGCGCTGCGGCTGCCTGCATCAACCGAGGCCAGCAGAGCCCTTATAGACGCGTGTTCGACGCGCGCTGAAAGGGATTTCATGTGGCTCTACGTTCCTCATCTCCATCCGTCTCCCGACCTCTCAACGGCATCGCTTTGTGCGCAGGCGTTGGCGGCTTGGAGCTCGGCCTTCACATCGCAGAACCCGAATTTCGAACTGTGTGTTACGTCGAGCGGGAAGTCTTCCCAGCGGCCACACTCGTGGCGCGGATGGCGGACAAGGCCATGGATAACGCTCCTATCTGGAGTGATGTCAAAACCTTCGATGGCCGCCCTTGGCGCGGAAAGGTTCATATTCTCGCTGGAGGATATCCCTGCCAGCCCTTCTCGGCTGCCGGCAAACAGCGTGGAGCAGCAGACCCGCGACACCTGTGGCCAGACTTCTCCAGGATCATCGACGAGATCAGGCCGGAATGGTGCTTCTTCGAGAACGTCGAAGGACACCTCGATCTGGGCGCCACCGACGTCGTCAAAGACCTTTCCAGATTGGGCTATAGCGTCAAAGCGGGCTTGTTTTCAGCGCGCGAAGTCGGCGCCAGCCATCTCAGACGCAGGCTCTACATTGTGGCCCACGCCTCTGAAGTGCATTTATACCAACAATGCGGACATCGAGATCGGGCCGGATGGACTGAAGCTGAGAGCCGATGCAAATCAGACTGGCAAACAAGTGGCCTTAGGGCGGGCGGCTCGAACGTGGACGATGATATGGATGCTAATACAGGCCTTGGGAGCTTCACCAACCAACCGGTTCAACTTCCACCATTCCCGCCCGCTCCATCTCGTTTTGCGGACTGGGCCGAGGTACTTGCCGGGCGACCTGACGTTCAACCCGAACTTTTCGGACTGGACGATGGGATGGCCAATCGGGTGGAGCGAACCGACTGCGCGGGTAACGGAGTTGTGCCGCTGGCTGCAGCAAATGCGTGGCGAACTCTCAAGGCTGCCCACCTTGCCGATCGGAAAACATGACCAAGCTTCCTGTCTCCCCAGCACTAAGGCCCAAGGATCAACCATCTGAGCTCTTGTATGAGCAGCTCATGCTTATGGTGGATGAGGCCAAAACGGAGACGCCTGAGCAAAGCAAAGCGTTCAGGCGATCTCTGTTGAGGTTGAGCCATCACACCAGTTCAATGGACCTGTGGGTTGATGCAGCTGACGCGGCCGCGCTGCGCTTTGATCTGTACACCATGTGCATAGGGCAGCCGTCCCAAGCCGAGACCAGGCTGAGTGCGGTGGAAGGGATAGAGGCTTTGAAAGGGCTCTTGAAGGACCCCTCGAAGGGCTAAATTGCGCTGCGATACGGATCATTTGAAGTTGCGCGGCGGTTCATTCGAAATTGCGCGCTACACATTACTTGGTGGCTGGCGACGCATACATTCATGGTTTGACCGCCGGGGCGGACATACCTGCTGAACTGCATCTGTTGCGGCCTGACATTGTTCAGCCGGTGGACGGGGATGACGGTTGGCCCGCTGCTTACGACTATGGCACGGGGGCGGCCAAGCGCCGTGTGTCTGCTGGCGACTGGAGCACTGGTTCATCCATCCTGAGCATTTCGTCTTTCAATCCCCTATCGGACACGAAGGGCTTGTCTCCACTGCAGTCGGCGCAAGCCGCATTAAAAGTACACAATGCGGCCGCGGGCTGGAACTTGGCGCTCTTGGAGAACTCCGCGCGTCCATCTGGCGCCCTGGTATTTGCCCCCAAGGATGGGGGCAATCTGACCAGCGATCAGTTTGAGCGCCTTAAAAGCGAGCTGGAGGACAACTATACGGGGGCAAAGGCCGCCGGTCGTCCACTGGTTCTCGAGGGAGGGCTGGACTGGAAGGCCATGGGCTACTCGCCCAAGGATATGGACTTTATTGAGGCAAAGCAGGCCGCCGCCCGGGAGATCGCCTTGGCCCTTGGCGTGCCGCCCATGCTTTTGGGGCTGCCGGGAGACAATACTTACTCCAACTATCAGGAAGCAAATCGAGCTTTCTGGCGACAGACCGTCGTTCCCTTGGCAAGGCGCATTCTGGACGCGCTTTCGCACTGGCTGGCGCCATTTTGGGCGGACGGTCTGCGACTGTCATTTGACCCTGAACAGATCGCAGACCTGGCTTCTGACCGCGATCGGCTTTGGCAGCGTTTGGCGTCGGCTGACTTTCTGACCGACGATGAGAAACGCGCCATAATTGGTTACGGCCCACGGCCTGCCGGGAGTGTGGATAATGCTTAGCACGGCGGCGGAACCGATAAGTCTGTGGGTGGCTAAACTGCTGGGCGCGGCGGTCGGCTCTTCAATTTCCATCGCATATTTGTTGCCAAAGTCTCGGCGAGAGGCCGCCTTGCGCCTCGCCATTGGCATTGCGGTGGGCTTGACGTTTGGCGGTCCGGTTGGCGTGAAGATGGCGCTTCATCTGGGGCTTCGCGGTGAGGTTGGAGAGCTGGAAATCGCTCTCATGGGTGCCTCCGCCGCCAGCCTGTGTGCGTGGTGGGCACTGGGTGCCTTGCGCCGACTGTTTGTCGACTGGCCGGACCAAAACAAGAAAACGGTCCAATACCAGAATAAGGGAGACCTGCCTTTCCACTCATCATCATCGAGCGAAAAGCGCTTG
>JBCBZX010000102.1:0-9847 GCA_039815105.1 Pseudomonadota bacterium | reverse complement strand
CTGAGACGAACTGCTTCGCGCATGATTGACGCTTTGGGAGATTAAAGAATTGTCCGGTAACCAGAAATCCGATTTGGATCAGAATTCAGTTCAGTTTTCGCCAGAGGGGGAAAGCAATTCCAGCAAGGAATTGGACGAGAACGCCCTGTTCTACCATGAATATCCAAAGCCCGGCAAAATCTCTATCCAGGCGACCAAACCCCTCGGCAACCAGCGCGACCTGGCGCTGGCCTACTCACCAGGTGTGGCCGCGCCTTGTCTAAAAATCGCCGAGAACCCGTCAGACGCGGCAAAGTACACCTCAAGAGGCAATATCGTCGCGGTAATCACCAATGGCACAGCCGTGCTCGGCCTAGGTGCCATTGGCCCCCTCGCCTCCAAACCTGTGATGGAGGGCAAAGCTGTCCTTTTCAAAAAATTCGCTGACATTGATTCAATAGATTTGGAAGTCGACGAACTGGATGTCGATAAATTCTGCGATGTTGTGGCCGCACTTGAGCCGACCTTCGGCGGCGTGAACCTCGAAGACATCAAGGCGCCGGAGTGCTTCGCAATTGAGGAAGAACTCCGCAAGCGCATGAATGTACCGGTTTTCCACGATGACCAGCACGGCACGGCAATCATCGTCGCATCCGCGATTCTCAATGGGCTTGAGCTCGGCGGAAAGACGATTGAAAATGCTAAGATTGTGGCGTCGGGAGCGGGTGCCGCGTCCAGAGCGTGCCTTTACCTGTGGGTATCGCTGGGGGCAAAGCGCGAGAACATCACCGTATCGGATGCCGCGGGCGTAGTGTGGAAGGGCCGCAATGACCGTATGGACCCTTATAAGGACGCGTATGCTCAAGACACACCGGCCCGCGAGTTGGCTGAAGTCATGCCGGGTGCCGACGTGTTTTTGGGATTGTCCGCCGCAAACGTGCTGACCCAGGACATGGTGAAAACCATGGCAGACAAGCCCCTCATTCTGGCGCTGGCGAACCCCAATCCAGAGATCCAGCCGGAGTTGGCCCGCGAAGTGCGGCCGGATGCCGTGATTTGTACCGGGCGCTCTGACTACCCCAACCAGGTCAACAATGTCCTGTGCTTTCCCTACATCTTCCGTGGCGCACTCGATGTCGGCGCAACCACCATAAATGAAGAGATGAAAATGGCCGCCGTTCGCGCCATTGCAGGTTTGGCTCGGGAAGCATCCTCCGACATTGCGGCCCAGGCCTATGGCGATGTTGAGATGACCTTTGGTCCCGAGTACCTCATCCCATTTCCCTTCGATCAACGGCTGATCCTGCGCATAGCGCCTGCCGTCGCCAAAGCAGCCATCGATAGCGGTGTTGCAACCCGACCCATTGAAGATTGGGACGCCTATAACGACAGGCTGAGCCGTTTCATCTTCCGGTCTGGCATGATCATGAAGCCGGTTGTTGCTGCGGCCAAGCAGGCCGCCAAACGCATCGTGTTCGCCGACGGGGAAGACGAGCGCGTCATGCGCGCGGCCCAGGTTTTGCTGGAAGATGGCATCGCCCAACCAATTTTGATCGGCAGGCCCGAGGTCATTGAAGTTCGGCTTCGGCGCTACGCACTGCCCATCAAGATCGGTGAGGATTTCGAACTCATCAACCCGAATTCGGACCCGCGTTATCGAGACTATGTAGACCTTCTGATCGAAACCGCCGGTCGCGACGGCATGACGCCCGATGCAGCGGCCCGAATGGTGCGGACAAATGCGACCGTCATCGGCGCACTGGCCGTCAAACGCGGCGAAGCCGACGCTTTGATATGTGGACTTGAAGGCCGCTATATCTCAAATGTTGAGCACATTCGCCAGATCATTGGTAAAGCTGACGGCGTCGAGGACCTCAGCACCCTGTCACTTCTGATCAGCCCAAAGGGGGCTCATTTCTTCACAGACAGCTATGTGACGGAGGAGCCGACGGCGGAAGAAATTGTCGAGATGACATTGTTGGCCGCCGAGAACATCCGACGCTTTGGCATCGAGCCTCGTGTGGCTTTGCTCAGCTACTCCAACTTCGGCTCGCGCCCGACCGCCTCGTCGCGCAAAATGCGTGAAGCGGTCAAACTGCTGCACAAGGCTGCGCCCGACCTGATGGTCGACGGCGAAATGCACGGCGACTCTGCATTGTCTGTGCCGCTGCGCAACAAGGTGCTGCCGCATTCCCGATTGGAAGGCACAGCCAATCTGATGGTCTTTCCCAACCTCGATGCCGCCAACATTGCGCTGAACATCACCAAAATCATGGCCGATGGCCTGCATGTCGGACCGATGTTGTTGGGCACGGCCATGCCCGCGCATGTTCTTACACCGTCCATCACCTCGCGAGGTGTTGTGAATATGAGTGCCATCGCCGCGGTCGAAGCCGCCGCCATCAGCGCGCGGAAGGGCTGAATCGAAACGACGGGTCGCCGAACACTCTAGCCAGGAACCAAAAGCGTTCTCGGCAAAGTGTTCGGCAGTCAGTAATTCGCTCATATCTTCGTGCTACACTGTCCATGTGGCGATACAAAACACAGGCAACCCATGGTCAAGACAGAACGGATGATGGCCCTCTCAGCGCTGACCCAAGGACCGGCACGCTCATGGGTGTCTAGACAATCGGTGGACGGACGATGGACTAACAAACAATGGACCAGTCGGACGCTTGCCCTCCTTGTTTTGTTGTGCGGTATGTTTGCGGTTTCTCTAACCATCACACCAAACGCTGCCCACGCCCAATCCAATCAATGCAGAGCACTTGAGCGGCAACTCGCAAATCTGTCACGCGGCGGTGGCTCCAATCGCTTCACCAAAGCGGTGCGACGGCAGCAGGCTGAATTGCAGAAGGCCCGCCGCCAAGCACGGGCCCGTGGCTGCGGTCGCAACGCTCGAAGCAATTCATGCCGGGCGCGCCTGAACTTGGTCGCACGCATGGAGAAAAACCTTGTTTCACTGCAGCGCAAGGCACGCGCCGAAAGCGGTGGTTCGACCGCAGAACGACGCCGGATCACAAGACGCCTCAGAGCGCTCAACTGCAATGCCACCATTCGCCAGGTAAAACCCGGCAACAACCGCTCACTTGTTGAACAGATTTTCGGAACGTCCGAGGTCCGCGACAATGGCCGCGAAAACAGATCCAACTCCCAGCGCAGGTCTGTCCGCCGAGGCGGCACCTACCGCACTATGTGTGTGAGAACATGCGATGGCTATTACTTCCCGATTAGCTTCTCCACCACGCGCAGCTATTTCGACAGCGACGCAGACGCTTGCAACCAGCGCTGCCCAGCCACGCAAACAGAATTATTTGTGCATGCCATGCCATCGGGCTCACCTGAAGACATGATCTCCCACAGATCTGGAGACGCCTACACAGGCAAACCTTTCGCCTTCAAATATAGGGAGGAGAAAGTTGAGAATTGCACCTGCGGAGCGGCATCAAGCGGGCTCCAGGCGATTGCCGGCCAAAGCCTGCGGCCTGACGATGCGATCAAGGATTTTCCAAATGGCGTGGGGGCGCAGCCAGGCGATGAGTTCAGCTTCGTGCGGCCAGACTGGAGACCAGCGCCAAATGTAAGCCCCGAAAGCGCACTTAATGCGCTGGGGCAGTTGACCCTGGCCAAGGCCAAAGATCTGCTCAAAGTGCCAGACCCGGTGGGCGACAATGTAGCCAGCGCCGATCAAAAGACTATCCGCGTAGTCGGCCCACAATTCTTTCCCGACCAATAAGCGGCAGAAGTGGACCGATTTCCGGCCCATGATCTTTGCCCGTAAGCACTTTGCGCAGGGGCATAAACAGCCCACGACCCTTGCGGCCGGTCTCAGCCTTCAGCGCCTTGGTCCAAACGCCCCATGTTGTTTCGTCAGGATCGCCGTCGGGAAACAGCTTCAGCGCCACCGACACAAAATCTTCATCCTCTGGATCCACGACCGGCGTCACATCGCCTGAGACAAGCGGCCACCATTCGGATGCCTGCGAGACACGGTCCAAATTCCCGCGAGTAACCATCCAAAACGCGCCCGCACCCTCACCCTTTATGCCAACGCTTGCGAGGCGGTCCGCCACAGCCTCGAAGGGCAACTCATGCACCAGGCGCGCATTGAGCGCATCCAGCTCTTCAACCGAAAACTTGGCTGCAGACTTGGTGCTTGTCTCGATTGCGAAACGGTCCACCAGCGCACCCATGTCTGACACCGCTTCCACGGCCTGAGACGTGCCAATGAGCGTGGCCAAAGAAACAACGGCCATCGGTTCATACCCATCGGCGGCCAAACTCTCGATGGACAATGAGCCAAGACGCTTCGACAGCCCCTCACCCGAAGCGGTGGTGAGCAGATTGTGATGGCCAAACCCCGGCGATGTGCCGCCCAAAGCTTCAAATAATGCGATCTGGGCGCCGGTATTGGTGACGTGATCATCGCCGCGAATGATGGTGGTCACGCCCATCTCCAAATCATCAACGCACGATGGCAATGTGTACAGATATGTGCCATCGCCGCGAATGAGCACCGGGTCGGACATGGAGGCCAGATCCACACTTTGCTCGCCCCGCACGAGATCTGTCCACGTCACATCAGTGCGCTTGAGAGCGTGCACATCGTCCGCCTCGTGATTGGGCAGTTTAAAGCGCCAATGGGGCTTGAGACCGTTTGCCTCAAACGCCGCCCGCTGTTCCGGTGTCTGGTCATATCCCTCCCGACCATAAATGGGCGGTAGGCCCCGTGCCAGCAGCCGCTTACGCTTGCGATCAAGTTCGTCTGGCGTCTCGTAACATGGGTATAGCAGACCCTGAGCTTTGAGCTTGGTGGCCGCCTCATCGTAAAGCGCAAACCGCTCGGATTGCCGCTCAATACGATCTGGCTGAATACCGAGCCAGTTCAGGTCGACCAAAATCTGGTCGGCAAACGCTTTGGTGGAGCGCGCCGCATCTGTGTCGTCGTAGCGCAAGATGAATTGGCCGGCATGAGCCTGCGCGTAGAGCCAATTGAACAAAGCAGGACGCGCATTGCCGATATGAATTTTGCCGGTAGGCGATGGCGCGAAACGAACGATGGGTGCGGAATTATCTGTCATAGGTGGGAGCTAGCCGACGTCAGCCGATGCCGCAAGCGTCGCCGTTCAATCTGCGGCCAAGCGCGACATCATTATGATGGAAACGCGCACAAGAAGCGCGGTGGCAAACACGCAATAACCCGCCATGAACAAGAGCTGGGTCTCAAAAGGGATACCAGTGTCAATTAGGGTCCCGGTGAGCCCTGGCCCCGCCGCTGTCAACAACACCATGGACGCCACGACCACGGCCCGGATCGAGCCCAAATGTTTGGTGCCGTATAGTTCGGGCAGCACAGCGCCCGCAATGGTGGAAGAAAAGCCGTAGCTGATACCCATGAGCACCATGAATCCCATCACGCCCCAAGCCGCATCAATCAGTGACAGCAATGCGCAACCGGCTGCAAGCGGCAGCAAGTAGAAGCGTGCAATGCGGGTCGCGGTGAAACGGTCGACGAGCCAACCGGCAATCAGCGCAAAGGTGAAAGTGACAATCGCCATCAGACCCAGACCAGCGGCAAACAACTCGCGCGACAGCCCCTTCATTTCCATCAGGTGAGCCTGATGGAAAAACACTGATGTACCAATGAAGGCAGGCGATAACAGTCCGGCCAGCAGCAGGTAGAATGGTCCGTCCCGCAGCACTTCACCCCGCGTCCATTGCCGGATGGGAGCCTCTTGCCTGCTCTCAGCTTCACTGGCCACGGGGTCACGCTCGATACGCAACAGCCAGTATAAGAGGGGCGCGAAGGCCAGCAGGACCAGCGCAGCCGACATCCAGCTGCCGCGCCAACCCACCACAGCCGCAAGCCCGACAAATGCCAGTGGGAACACCAGTTCAGACCCTTGGTGGCCGACCGCCGCAATGGAAACGGCTCGCCCACGATTGGCGACATACCACCGCCCCATGGCCGTCATGGATGTATGGGTAAGCATGCCCTGCCCGAACAGGCGAAGCGCATAGACGGTTAGTATAAGCCAGATGACAGAGCCAGCGATCTGGCTCATGGCAAAACTGGCCGCCGCGAGGGCCAGACACACCGCCACCGCCACATGGGCGATGCGCGCGCTATCCACCACCCGCCCTAGCTGTACCAGCGTGATTGCACTGCCAAGCGTGGCAATCATATAGGCCCAACCCCAGCCTCCATCGGTCAGCCCGAAAGTGGCCTTGATCTCCGGCGCCCAAAGCGAAATGAAAAAGGTCTGGCCAAAACCTGATAAGACTGTGAGCAAAAAGCCGCCGGCGAGCCAGCGGGCATTGCTGCGCAGGAACGATGCCAACGCCGTCAATGGGTGTTCGCTTCGCGGTCACGCCATTTATTGGTGATCGGATAGCGTCGGTCTCGCCCAAAATTCTTTTTGGTGATCTTTACTCCAGGGGCAGACTGGCGACGCTTATACTCTGCAATGTATAGCAAATGCTCGATCCGCTCGACCGTTTCGAGCGCATGGCCACGCTCCACGATCTCACTTACGCCCATTTCACCTTCCACCAAACACTCCAGAATATCATCCAAGATCGGATATTCCGGCAGTGAGTCCTGGTCTGTCTGGTCTGGACGCAGTTCTGCGGATGGCGCCTTTGATATAATGTTTACCGGGATGACCTCGCCTGATGGCCCCAACGCCCCCGGTGGAACCTGGGTGTTGCGCCATGCCGACAGCTTGTAGACCTCCATTTTGTAGAGATCCTTGATCGGGTTGAACCCGCCATTCATATCGCCATACAACGTGGCATAACCAACGCTCATCTCCGATTTGTTGCCAGTGGTCACAACCATGGAGCCGAATTTGTTGGAAACGGCCATGAGAATTGTGCCGCGGGTTCGCGATTGCAAATTCTCTTCTGTTACGCCTTCATCGGTCCCTTCAAACAGCGCGGCCAGCGCGCTCGAAAACCCGGCAACGGGCGGCTCAATGGGCACCACTTCATAACGCACGCCCAGGGCCTTGGCGCAGGCTTGAGCATCGGTGAGGCTGTCTTCACTGGTGTAGTGGTACGGCATCATGATGCAGCGGACCCGTTCTTCGCCCAAAGCGTCCACGGCAATTGCAGCGCAAATGGCTGAATCAATTCCCCCGGACAAGCCCAGGACCACATTCGAGAACCCGTTTTTATTGACGTAATCGCGCAACCCGAGAACGCAGGCGCGCCACACCGCCTGCTCCCCATCATCAATGACCGCTTTGACACCGTCGTCGCATTTCCAGCTGTCCCCGTTTCGCCTCCAAGTTGTCAGGGCAACCGTTTGCTCAAACTGCGCCAACTGCACCGCCAGATGCGCATCGGCGTTGAGCACAAACCCCGCGCCGTCGAAAACCAATTCGTCCTGTCCGCCAAGTTGGTTGGTAAACAGGATTGGCAGTTCAGACACAACGGTCGCCCGCACGGCGACCTGGTGCCGAACTGACACCTTGTTGCGATAGTAGGGCGAGCCGTTGGGCACGAGTAGCATCTCTGCGCCGCTCTCCGCCAGAGCCTCCACAACACCCAGATCGCCCCAGATATCTTCACATATGGGGATACCCAGGCGCACGCCGCGAAAATTGACCGGACCCTGCGGATCCGCTGCATTGAACACGCGCTTCTCGTCAAACTCCCCATAATTGGGCAGATCGACCTTTTTGCGAATAGCGGTGATTTGGCCCCCGTCCAGAATGGCAACAGCGTTGAACAGGCCCTCTTCATCTTGCCAGGGCAAACCAACGATGGCGCCACACCCATCCGCAGTGTCTGCTGCCAGGTCTTCCACCGCTTCCATGCACGCGGCGACAAAGGCGGGCTTGAGCACCAAGTCCTCCGGTGGATAGCCACAGATGAACAACTCGGTGAAAACCGCAAGGTCCGCGCCCTGCCGTCTGGCATCGGCCAGATTGGACCGAGCCAATGCCAAATTACCGACCACATCCCCCATGGTGGGGTTGGCCTGCACCATTGCAATTCTGAGGATATTTGGGGGGCGCACATTATTCATGAGTGCGGTTTAGGCCCCATGGCCGAGCGTGTCTATTGCAAGGAAATGCCGCACGGGAAATTCCTGTCGGCCTGTCCCGCATTTGCCTTTCCAGTAAGCGGTCATCCGGAAGCCAATCGGCGTTCAGGCTGGCAGTTTGCACCAAACAAGCCAGCATTACGCTTTAACCGCCTTGCAAATCTTGGACTGAGCAATCAACAACGGGTAGCGGTTCACAGACCAAAAAGACCTCGCAAGGATCAAGCCGATGTATGCCTGCATTACAAACTATGATTCACTGTACAATGACGCATATCGCGAGCGCAGGGCCGACCATACAAGTTTTGACAGAGGGGTCCTGCCAAAGGAAATTGCGGAACGTTGCAGCCAACTCAATTGCACAAGATTGCTTGATGTCAGCGGCGGCCAGGGCAATCTGGGTAAAGACCTGGCGGCTTGGAACATTGACACTGTCACCACTGACATCGGCTCCCTACCCGGCTCCGACGTGATACCGTTCAATCTTGCCAGCCACTCACAAGCCGCCACCGAAGAGATACTCAGGGCACGCAATCCAGGCGGTGGAGCCTACCTGACCACTTGTCTGGACGTGCTCGAGCATATTGACCGCGAACATTTGGGGGCCGCTGTCCACAATCTGGCCAGCCTGACTGACAAATATTTAATTGTCTCAATTTCAACTCGGCCAAGCGCCTTCGACAATCTGCTGCACTGCACACTTTTGCCCATCAATGCGTGGATCAAGGCTTTTGAAGCTGCAAATATGCGGCTCGTTGAAATGGACATCTTTCCAGACGCGCAGCTCAAGATCGACTTTCCCGTCAATGACGACTTCGCACCTATAAACCATTGGCAAAAGGCTGACCCCTTCGGCGACATTGCCGATGGTGAGCCACGATATTTGTTGCTTGAGAAAGCGGCCACGACACCTGGCTATGAGGATCTTCTGGGCAAGGTTGATCAGATCACAGACGTCGCCTATCGGCGGCTAAAACGGCAATCATTCCAGCTCAAAAACGACGCATTCTTCAATTTCAACATACATCATTCCCAAGACTGGTCGCTGCTTCGACCCTTTCTCGATGTTCTTCCCCGCGACAGGGTCCGCTTCTTGATCCGGACGGATTACATTCCGTCGTTGCATTTGCGGTCAATCCGCTCGTTTCTGTATCGCAACAATGTGCCTGTTCTCGAATATAACCAAATCGAAGAGCTCCCCTGGTCTCTTATCAAAGGCCAGATCATCGTCTCGGCTGCGGAATCGACAGCGGGAATAAGTCACCTGAAATCTTTTGAAGTTGTTGCAACGGCCCGTCTGCACGGGTGCGCTACATTTCTCGTTCAGCACGGTGTTTGGCCAAGAGCTATTGAAGACAGGGTCCTAACATTCGCGTCCCACCGCATCCTGACTTGGGGGCGAGAAGAGAAACGCCGGGTGAATGAAAAGTGGCATTCGACCCTTGATACGGAAGTCCCGTGG
Organism: Pseudomonadota bacterium; assembly: GCA_039815105.1. GTDB lineage: Bacteria > Pseudomonadota > Alphaproteobacteria > Rhizobiales > Rhizobiaceae > JBCBXA01. The sequence continues at coordinate 353 of JBCBZX010000102.1, read as the reverse complement.
GGTGTTTTTGATGACGATCAAGAAGTTGCAATCGGAAGCGCCAAGCTCTGCGATCAGCTCATTGGTCCATTCACACCTCTTGGCCTGAAATTTGGCTATGACGACGAGAGCTACAGCAAAGCGGTCGTGGTGGGGGCCAAGAATGTTCACGGGCGTTGGTCACTTCCGGCGAACATACCACAATTTGTAGATGAGTTTGAGAAACTGGCCAGCGACCATGCAGACACATTTTTCGTTCTGCGGCCACACCCCGCCGACAGCATTGAGCCCTATGCCGATCTGAAGCTGAAAAACGTCCGAATACTCGACGATGTGATCAGTGCGCTTGCGGACATGCCAATAAACCGGGTGCT
>JBCBZX010000465.1:0-1547 GCA_039815105.1 Pseudomonadota bacterium | reverse complement strand
TGCGAGGTCGGGTGCCTCCGGCGGGAGTATTTTTGGCAAGATGATAAGTTGGAAGCTGCCCGGCCAAGTGAACGATCACTATCAGCCCGTGCAGCGTTTTACTTCAGGTTTACCACATTCGCACCAGTTGCCTTGCGCGGCTTGGCGTTGGCATCGATAAACTCCAACACCAGAGGGCGGATGTTTTTACGCCAGCTGCTGCCAGCAAAGATGCCGTAATGGCCCGCGCCCGGTTCGAGATGCGCCGCTTTGCGGTCATCTGGAAGCCCCGTCAGAAGATCAAGGGCAGCCAGGCATTGGCCTGGGGCCGAGATGTCGTCATTCTCGCCTTCGACAATTTTGACGGCAACGGTCGTAATCTTGCCGAAATCGACCTGATGGCCATCGACGACAAATGCGTTCTGGGCAATTTCGCGCGCCTTAAAGATGCGCTCTACCGTTGAAAGGTAGAATTCTGACGTCATGTCCATGACGGCGAGATACTCATCATAGAAATCGTTGTGGCGGTCGTGGTCTGAAGCCTCTCCCTTGGCCACGCGAATGATCTCATCTCGGAACGCGTTGTGATGTGTTTCCATGTTCATGGAGATGAAAGAGGCAAGCTGCAGAAGGCCAGGATAGACCATACGCCCAACGCCCGCATATTTGAAACCGACCCGCTGGGTCATTGTTTGTTCCAGTTGGCCCATCGTGACGGAACGGCCGAAGTCTGTCACCTCTGTTGGGTTTGCTTCCGGGTCCACCGGCCCGCCGATCAGGGTGAGTGTGCGCGGTTGCGCGTCGGGGTCCAGTTCGGCCAGATATGCGGTCGCGGCGAGCGCCAGAGGCACTGGCTGACATACCGCAATGACGTGGGTGTCGGGACCGAGTTCGCGCATGAAATCCATGAGATAAAGGGTGTAATCCTCTACGTCGAATTTCCCGGCGCTGACGGGGATGTCGCGGGCGTTGTGCCAGTCGGTCACATAAACCTCGGCATCAGGCAAGAGGCTGACAACTGTTTTGCGCAGAAGGGTTGCGTAATGTCCGGACATCGGTGCGACCAGCATCACGCGGCGCTTGCTCGGCCTGCGGCCGGGGATGGAAAAATGGATCAGATCGCCAAACGGCTTGGCGACGACAGTTTCAATTTCAACAGGGTAATCGCGGCCCTTTGGGCCGGGCACGGGCGGGATATTCCAATCGGGCTTGACGACCATGCGGGAAAAGGTCCGCTCTGTCACTTCACCCCAAGCCTTGAGCCAGTCAATGGCTGGGTTCGCCCCCCATGACATGATCGGATAGGCGGCATATGCGCGTGCTGAAGCGCCAAGCCACTGGTTTGTGTTACGCAGGGTTTCCATCAAGTCGTAGGTCAACATATACTTCATATCACTGGTCTCCGATCGATGGCGGGCCTCATGCTGCAGGTGCAGCATATGCATAGGAATGCGTTTATGACAACAAATGATTTGGAATCCAATACCGCGGCGGGCGCCAATGTCGCCAAGTTGGAGGCCAATCTGGCGCGGGTTGAAGAACTAACCCAACGGCTATTGAAAGTGATG
>JBCBZX010000085.1:0-10813 GCA_039815105.1 Pseudomonadota bacterium | reverse complement strand
GGGATGCGCCTTCAGCAACGCGGCTGAAGAGCATGACCGGGAAAGGCAAGATGAACGCCTGCAGAAACGACAGGGCGCCCCCCGCCAACAGCGAAATCAAAAGGATCCTTCGATAGCCAAAGCGCGCGACCATAAGGCCCGCAACAACCCCAAAGATCACCCCCATGGCGCTGATGAGCGACACCAGAAACCCCAAAGAGGTGCCAGCGTCGACGTAAACGCCCCTCAGCTGCTGAAAGAAGACCGAAAACTTGGCGAACTGCATCGCTGCGCCAAGGCCCGCCAGCCAGAGCAGCCAGATGGAAAGCGATGATTCAGACGGCGATTGAACTGCGACTCGCTGGTTTGACTGCATTCTTCCGCACTACGCCCATCTGACTGCGGGCGATAGCATCATCCACAAAAAAGCCCCGGCGCGAGACACCGGGGCTTCGGAAGTCGTAGGCTGTGGCGCACAGCGCCGTCAGCTTAGCTGGATGGCAGCATGACTTTATCGATGACGTGAATGACACCATTGTCGGCTTCGACGTCGGCGGTCACAACTGTGGCTTCCTCAACCATCACGGCGGAGCCGGTTGCATTGATCTGCAACTCTGTACCTTCCACGGAGGCTGCGGCCATCTCTTTACCAGCCAGATCGGTAGACATCACTTTGCCTGGGACAACGTGATAAGTCAGAATTGCGGCCAGTTGGTCCTTGTTCTCAGGCTTCAACAGGTCTTCCACGGTACCGGCTGGCAGGGCAGCAAACGCATCATCAGTTGGCGCAAACACTGTGAACGGGCCTTCGCCCTTGAGTGTATCAACCAGACCGGCTGCTTCTGCAGCGGCAAGCAGAGTGCTGAACGAACCAGCTTCGGCCGCAGTGTCCACAATATCGGCGGCCCAAGCGGGAGCAGACAATGTGAGCGCGATTGCAGAAGCTGCGAGGGTTTTGATCAGTTTCATAAAAGTCTCCAGAGACAGTTTTGGGGGATGCCAACCATTGCGGTCGGCAAGAGATGCGCCGATCGTTAACAAGCGTAGTCTCTGGAAAGGAAACGCTCCCAACCTCAGATCGGATGCATAAAATGGTTCAAATGGTCATCACGAATTGTTTGAGAGATTTGATCTTTGAAAGTCTTGCTGAACAACTGGGCTTCAGGCCCGATCTGCGACAATTATGGCGATCACTTTTGTCGCGCAAGCCCGTCAAATGTTGACTTTTTTGTCCCGACTGGTAGGCCGTGCTCCACGCCCGTGCCTTTTTGATTTTTCGAGCCGTGCGTATTTAAACGCTTTCAGAGCAATGCGGCGCTGAAGGCATCGAGCGGCTCAAACAGGGGTCGCAAGGCCGCGCCTGAATTGGCGCCTCCCAGTGACCGAAAAGAGCAAACAATATATGGGTTTTGAAAACCTTGGGCTGAGCCCCAAAGTCCTCGAGGCAGTGATCGCCTCCGGCTACACCGAGCCAACACAAATTCAGGCGGAAGCCATTCCGCATGTTCTGCAACGCCGAGATGTGCTTGGTATCGCGCAGACTGGCACAGGCAAAACGGCCAGCTTTACGCTGCCTATGCTTACGATGCTCGAAAAGGGGCGCGCCAGGGCACGTATGCCGAGGACACTTATTCTTGAGCCGACACGCGAGCTTGCAGCCCAAGTTGCCGAGAACTTCGAGAAGTACGGTGCAAAGCACAAGCTCTCAATGGCTCTGCTGATTGGCGGTGTGTCATTTGAAGAGCAAGATAAAAAACTCACACGTGGCGTGGACGTGTTAATTGCTACGCCAGGCCGCCTGCTCGACCATTTCGAGCGTGGCAAGCTGCTCATGACGGGCGTCGATATCTTCGTGATTGATGAGGCCGATCGCATGCTCGATATGGGCTTCATTCCTGACATTGAACGCATCTCAAAGATGGTGCCCTTCACGCGCCAGACGCTTTTCTTCTCGGCAACTATGCCACCAGAAATCAACAAGCTGGCAGATCAGTTCTTACAAAACCCGGTTCGGCTGGAGGTGGCTCGCGCATCTTCAACAGCGGCGACCATCACCCAACGCATCGTCGCGACTGGCGGCAAAGACTATGACAAGCGCAACAGCCTGCGAAGCCTCATCGACAATTCGCAGGACTTGAAAAACGGCATTATCTTCTGCAACCGCAAGCGCGATGTGCACACTGTTTATAAGTCTCTGAGCAAGCACGGATACTCCGTGGGATCGTTGCACGGAGATATGGACCAGCGTGCTCGCATGGAAACGCTGGCAGGTTTCAAGAACAACGATATTACGTTGCTCGTTGCATCGGACGTGGCTGCCCGCGGGCTGGATATTCCCGATGTGAGCCACGTCTTCAACTACGACATCCCCACCAGCCCAGAAGACTATGTGCATCGCATCGGCCGCACCGGTCGCGCGGGCCGCGAAGGAACAGCCTACACGCTGATTGCCAAAATGGATCAGAAATATCTCGATGCCCTTGAGAAGCTGATCGAAAAGCAGCTCGAATGGCTTGATGGTGACCTGACAGCGCTCAACACATCTTCGGACGAGGATGCCAATAAGCGTGGGCGCGGGCGCAAAAAGCAGGAAAATACCGTGGACGATGAAGGCGAGAAGCCAAGTCGTACACGCAGCCGTGGCAGCAGGAACCGCAAGCGGGACGAAAATTCCTCGTCTACCGAGGTCGCTCCCGATACCAAGGCCGAGGCAAAAGCGGATGATGCAGACCAAGCAGAAGCTCCCAGAGACAATAATCGCCGCCGCAAGACCAATGATGATGGCAATTCTGCCCGTTCCGAGGGCCGTGAATCAGATGGCCAGAAATCCGCCGACGGTCAGAAATCCAGCGGGCGAAGCCGCGGCGGGCGCGGTCGGCACAGGCAGGACGATCTAGGGCCCAGTGTGATCGGCTTTGGCGACCACCTCCCAGCGTTTGTGACCCGTGGTTTCAACTTCAATGACGATACGCCCGAGGCCAAGGCAGACAATGTACCAGAAGAAGACTTGGCACAGGCTAGCTAAGGGCAACGCAATCAAAAGACCGGCTTGAACTTGCGTTGAGCCGGGCTTTTAGCCTGATCTTTTTCATAAGCAATGCGCCAGGTCCGGGTGACCCATTGCGCGAGCTCATCGCGGTCGTCATGCAGCCGTTCTGGCACGGTCCAATATGGAATCTTGGTCGGGCCTTTTTTCTGCATCTCAAAGATGAACGGGTGACTGCCCTCTTCTTCAAACCGGTGCTCCTCTTGCTCCGGGCATTTGAGATAGATCTCGCCATCCGCGATAAGGCCGAACATCAGGCCCTGACTGAAAAAACCAACGCCGCCAAACATTTTGCGAGGCGTGACATCAGGAAGGCTGGAAAACAGCTCAAGCGCATACTCAGTCAGTTCATCGGCCATGATGGCGCAACGCTAATGGCCTGAAGGCGACAAATCTACAGGCTTCTATCCAAACCCATCTGCCAGAAATCAGCTTCAAGCCAAGTCGCGGCTTCAAATAAGCGGCGCAGCTCGCGGTAGCGGCTTTCGGTGAAGCTGCGACCAGCCTCACGGTCCAGCTCTTCTATCGTTCCATGCATAAGGTCCTGGTAGTCAGAACCGGCATATTCATTGATCCAGACATTATAGGGATTTGAGGACTTGGTCCGGGCGGCGAGTTTTCCACCGATTTCGCCGTAGCCAATCATGCAGGGTGCCAGCGCCACCTTCATGTCCAGCAAATCCCCCGCAGCCCCCGCATCCAGAACAAAGCGCGTATAGGCAATGGTCGCCCTCGCCTCCGGCGCAGTTTCCAGATCGCGCTCGGACAGGCCCCAATCCGCGCAAAGCTTGACGTGCAGCTTCATCTCCACATCGAGGATCGCCTGCAATCCCATGAGGCTTGCCCGCATGTCAGCCACCGAGCGCGACTTGTAGATTGCCAGGGCGTAGGCCCTAGAGAACTGAATGAGGAACAGGTAATCCTGAACCAGATAGTGCTCAAAGGCTTCGCGCGGCAGGGAGCCGTCACCCATTTTGCGAACAAATGAATGATCGGTATAGGCAGTCCAGGCTTCCGAGCAATCGGACTTCAGGCGTGCGAACAGGCCCATTAGGCGGCAGGTTGAGGCAGCTCAGCCGGGCGCAGCTCGACGCTTTCGCCGCAACCGCATGCACTGGTCTGGTTCGGATTGTTGAACACAAAGCCGGTGCGCAGCGTGGTCACTTCAAAATCCATTTGTGTGCCCAGCAGATAAAGAACAGCATCGGGCGCAACGAACACGCGGGCACCGTCGGCCTCCACCACATCGTCAGCCGAGTCAGCTTCGGTCACGAGATCAATCTCGTACTCCATGCCCGCGCAACCACCCTTTTTGATGCCAATGCGAATGCCCAAAGCGCCCTCGCGGTTGGACATGATTTCACGAACGCGTTCAGCAGCTGGGTCTGTGAGGGTGATTACATCAAACATCCTGATCTCCTACCCCCAATGTGTGGGCAAAACCTTACAAGTTCAACAACCGCATTTGCAGTCTGGAGAGTTTCCAGACCGGCGGTGACCCGCTTTAGAACCAGCCGAGCGCGATCTGAGCCTCTTCGCTCATACGGTCCGGCGTCCACGGCGGGTCAAAAACCATGGTCACTTCAGCGCTGCGTACACCCGCGACAGCTTCCACAGCATCCTGCACCCAACCGGGCATTTCGCCCGCAACGGGGCAACCGGGCGCCGTGAGCGTCATGTCGATCTTCACATCGCGGTCGTCAGTGATGTCCACTTTATAAATCAGTCCGATCTCATACACGTCGGACGGGATTTCAGGATCGTAGACCGTTTTCAGCGCGGCTATGATGTCGTCGGTCAGGCGCTGCAACTCAGCCGGTGGTATGCTGGACACTTCTTCAGAAGCATTGCCTTCGGCAGACACCTCTGCAGGCACTTCGATCTGCTTTTCGTCATCAGACATTTTGCTCACCCAAAAAACTCTTGCGCCTTACGCAGCGCTGACACGAGCTTATCCACCTCGGCACGCGTATTGTACATGCCAAAAGATGCGCGGCAGGTGGATGTAACGCCGTAGCGTGCCATGAGCGGCTGGCAGCAATGTGTCCCGGCCCGCACTGCAACTCCTTCCCGATCTATCACCATGGACACGTCGTGGGCGTGAATGCCCTCAAGCTCGAAGGAGAAAATCGCCCCCTTGCCTGGTGCCGTACCGAAGGTGCGCAAAGAGTTGATCTGGCCAAGTTGCTCGGTGGCATAGGCCGCCAGTTCGGCCTCATGGGCCTCAATCGCTTCGCGGCCGATGCCATCCACATAGTCCATGGCAGCGCCAAGGCCGATGGCTTCAATGATGGGCGGAGTGCCGGCTTCAAACCGGTGCGGCGGATCATTGTAGACAACGCCGTCGGTGGTGACTTCGCGGATCATCTCCCCGCCGCCAAGGAAAGGCTGCGTCTCTTCCAATATTTCTTTGGTGCCGTAGAGCAGGCCAATGCCCGTGGGCCCGTAGAGCTTGTGCCCCGTCACCACGTAAAAGTCACAGCCCAATGTCTGAACGTCGACTTTGGTGTGCACAGCACCCTGGCAGCCATCCACCATCACAGGCACGCCTTTGGCATGGGCCATGGCGCAAATCTCTTTGACCGGATTAATGGTGCCCAGCACGTTCGACATGTGGGTGATGGCGACCATCTTGGTGCGATCTGTGAAGGCATCGGACAGTGCGTCCAGGTCCAGCGTGCCATCTTCAGCGACATCGACCCACTTCAACACTGCGCCATATCGCTCGCGCAGGAAATGCCACGGCACAATGTTGGAATGGTGCTCCATAATCGAGAGCACAATCTCATCACCGGGCTGAATGCGTGGAGCGAGATAGCCGTAAGCGACCAGATTCATGGCCGCCGTGCCGCCAGACGTGAACACGATCTGGTCCGTGCTTTCAGCGTTCAGAAAGCGGCGCGCAGTTTCACGGCTGTCCTCATAGGCCTGGGTGGCCTTGTTGGACATGAAATGCAGGCCACGGTGCACGTTGGCGTAGCCCGCTTCCATGACTTCATTCATGCGATCCATGACCTGTCGCGGCTTCTGGGCGGAAGCACCATTGTCGAGGAAAACCAGCGGCTTGCCATACACTTCTTCCGACAGGATCGGGAAGTCCGCGCGGATGGCTTCGACATCAAAAGCTGGAGCGCGCTCAAGCATTCTTATCAAGCCACCCGTCAATGATGCCCACCAAGGCTTCGTGAAGGCGCTCATCGTCGAGATCTTCGACGATCTCGTCCACAAAGCCTTTGACCAGCAACGCCTGCGCTTCACGCTCGGGGATGCCACGGCTCATCAGATAAAACATGTGGCTTGGTTCAAGGTCTGTGAAGGTCGCGCCGTGGCCGCAAGCCACATCATCGGCGAAGATTTCGAGCTCTGGTTTTGTGGAGAAGTCGCCTTCATCGGTCAGCAACAACGTGTTGCACGCCATCTTGGCATCTGTCTTCTGGGCAATACGATCTACAGCGATGCGGCCCTGAAACACACCATGGCCCTTGCCCGCAACGATGTTGCGAATAATCTCTTCGGACGTGGTGTTCGGCACGAGATGTTTGAGATCCATCGTCACGTCAACATGTTGGCCGTCGCCGATCAGATTTACGCCGCGCAGTTGAAAGTCCGCATTCTCGCCTTCGACACGCACCCGCACTTCCTGGCGCACAAGGCTACCGCCGGCGTTCAGCACGAAGATGGTAAGCTTGGCGTCTGCCGCGATGGTGGCGTTGATCTGCGCAAGATGCGTCGAAGCAACTGAGGTCTGCTGCACAACGACGTAGGTGACGTCGGCTTTCGGGCCCACTTCAAGATAGGTGACCGATGTGCCCATACCGCCCGCACCAACCTGCCGCTCAACAAAGGTGACGTTGGCCCCCTCTTCTACAACGATGGTGTGGCGACGGTGCTTCTGGCCACCATTGACGATGGTCGCGAACTCCAGCGGAATGTCGAAGCTGGCACCCGCATCGATGGTGCAGTTTAGACCATCGTCTGCGAAGGCCGCATTTATCTGGCCCACCGCATCGTCAGAGCCCTGAAAACTCAGCTCCACACGATCCGGGCTGAACTTGGATGCGTTGAAGCCAACAGCGCTGACGCCATCCTTCACCTGCACCAGGGGCTGCACCGGCGGCGCGTCATTGCTGGCTTCTGGAAAATCCAGATCAAGCAGTTTTGCTCGCAGATCGGTGTAGTGCCAGCTCTCCACGCGGCGCGTGGGCAGGCCATACAATTTCAGGCCACCGATGGCAGCTTCCCGGGCGTCGGCGCTGCCATTCGCCGTCAGGTCAACTTTTTGAGCCTCCCAGCGATCGAAAAACGCCTGCTCGGCCTTCGTATATTGCTTCAATGGCTCAACATTCTGAGCCGTGCGCTCTGGAACAGCCATCATTATGCAGCCTTCTCGATAATGTCGGCATAGCCGTTTTCTTCCAGCTCCAGTGCAAGCGCCTTGTCGCCGGATTGGATGATCTGACCTTTGTAAAGCACATGCACGGTGTCGGGCACGATGTGCTCAAGCAGACGCTGATAGTGAGTGATGACGAGGAAGCCTCGATTGTCTGCGCGCAGGCGATTCACACCATCGGAAACAATTTTCAGAGCGTCGATATCGAGGCCAGAATCCGTCTCGTCCAGCACGCACATGTGCGGCGCCAAAAGTGCCATCTGCAGGATTTCAGCGCGCTTCTTTTCGCCACCCGAGAAGCCAACATTCACAGGGCGCTTGAGCATGTCCATGGAAATGTTCAAATCGCCAGCAGCGGCTTTTACGGCTTTGATGAAGTCTGGCGTGGGCAACTCATCCTCTCCGCGTGCACGACGCTGAGCGTTCATCGCGGTCTTGAGGAATGTCAGGGTCGGCACACCGGGAATTTCGACCGGATATTGAAACGCGAGAAACAGGCCGGACGCAGCGCGCTCCGCAGGCTCCATGTCCAACACGCTTTCGCCGTTGAACAGAATGTCGCCACCGGTCACCTCATAGTCTTCGCGGCCAGCGAGGACATAAGACAGCGTGGACTTTCCAGAGCCGTTCGGCCCCATCACTGCAGCAACTTCGTCCGGCTCAATGGTGAGCGAAAGCCCGTTGAGGATTTTGGTGTCCGTGTCCGCGATCTTCGCGTGAAGGTCTTTAATTTCGAGCATTTCTTTGTCCTAATATCCCATCATGCCTCGGAAGAGGGGCAGCACGGCCGCCGCCACAACACCGACAAAAATTCCAATTCCCGCCCGCAAGGGCCAACCGCCTGTTGAAGGCGCGATTACAGCCAAACTGCCGCAAATCGCGGCGTAAAACGTCATAGCTGTCCAATCGAGCATTTTGCTCTCCGCTTTACTCGTCATTCCGGGGCGCCACTGGCGAACCCGGAATCCAGCGCTGAAGGCGCTCTGTTCTGGATCCCCGGTTCGGGCTACGCCCGCCCGAGGATGACGACATCTATCAGGCGCCTACCCTAATGATGTCGCTTGGATTATCCCGCTCCAAGCAAGTTCCAAAAAGGTCCAGCCAATCCGGGTTGAAGCCCTCGATCAGGTCGAGCTTCCAAGCCCTTCGGAACTTCTTCAGCTTCTTTTCTCTCTCGATAGCCTCGACAATATCGTTGTGCCGCTCGTACCAAACCAGAAGTTTGCAACCGTATCTGCTTGTGAAGCCTTGCACGACTCCATCGCGATGTTCTCGTGCCCGCTCCTGCAAATCCGACGTCACGCCAACATAGATGGTTCCGTTTCTCCTCGAAGCCATCATGTAAACGTAACCGGTCAAACTACCCCACACTCCCCTCAAGCGAGATGGAAATCAGCTTTTGAGCTTCCACCGCAAACTCCATCGGCAGCTCCTGTATCACCTCGCGCACGAAGCCGTTGACGATAAGTGCTGTTGCCTCTTCCTCGTCGATGCCGCGCTGCATGCAGTAGAACAGCTGATCTTCGGAAATCTTCGACGTCGTCGCCTCGTGCTCGAACATGGCGGTTGCGTTCTTGGCCTCGATGTATGGCACGGTGTGAGCGCCGCAATCATTGCCGATCAGCAGGCTGTCACACTGGGTGAAGTTGCGCGCATTTTCCGCGCGGCGGGAGGCTGAAACGCGGCCACGATAGGTGTTCTGGCTGTTGCCGGCGCTGATGCCCTTGGAGATGATGCGGGACTTCGTGTTCTTGCCCAGATGCACCATTTTGGTGCCGCTATCAATCTGTTGACGACCGTTGGAGACAGCAATCGAGTAGAACTCGCCCTGGCTGCCGTCGCCGCGCAAAATGCAGCTTGGATATTTCCAGGTGATGGCCGAACCGGTCTCAACCTGCGTCCAGCTGATCTTGGAGTTCTTGCCTTTGCAGTCGCCGCGCTTGGTGACGAAATTGTAGATGCCGCCTTTGCCCTCGGCATCGCCGGGATACCAGTTCTGCACGGTGGAATATTTGATCTCCGCATCGTCCATCGCGACCAGTTCCACTACCGCTGCGTGAAGCTGGTTTTCGTCCCGCTGAGGTGCGGTACAGCCTTCGAGATAGGAGACGTACCCGCCCTCCTCGCAGATAATGAGCGTGCGCTCGAACTGGCCGGTGTTCTGCTCATTGATGCGGAAATATGTCGACAGCTCCATGGGGCAGCGAACGCCCTTGGGGATGTATACGAACGAACCGTCGGTGAAGACCGCGCAGTTGAGGGCCGAATAATAATTGTCCGAGACCGGCACCACCGACGCGAGATATTTCTGCACCAGCTCGGGATGCTCGCGAATAGCTTCGGAGATCGGCATGAAGATCACGCCAGCCTTTTTCAGCTCCTCCTGGAAGGTTGTGACGACTGACACAGAGTCGAACACGGCGTCCACGGCCACACGGCGCTCTTGCACGCCGGCCAGCACTTCCTGCTCAGCTAGTGGGATACCAAGCTTCTCGTAAGTGGAGAGCAGCTCGGGGTCGACATCATCGAGGGTCTTGGGACCGTCGGCCATGCTCTTGGGCGCGGAATAATAGTAGATGTCGTTGAAATCGATCTCGGGATATTCCACCCGCGCCCAGTCCGGCGCTTCCATGGTTTTCCAGCGCTCATAGGCTTCCAACCGCCAGTCGAGCATCCACTGAGGCTCGTCCTTCTTGGCGGAGATGAAGCGGATCACCTCTTCGGACAGGCCTTTCGGCGCTTTCTCAGACTCGATGTCCGTGGAGAAGCCATATTTGTACTGATCCACATCAATGGCTTTGACCTGATCGATGGTTTCCTGAACAGCGGGCATGGCGACTCCAGATGGGTTAGGCCTTCTCAACTCTCAAATGGGATCGCATGGCCGCCCATCAAGATCTGTTAGAAGGATTCTAAGAAGTCTGATTTTCTTAGAATCATTCAAAGAGATCTGCAAGTCGGCCAAGCGCCAATTTGGCTATCCTTGGGACTTAGAATTGGAGGCCGCACCAAGTTACCGGATCGTCAGTCGGGTTGATAAGACGCTTTCGATCAACGCCTCATAACCACCCTCCTCGTCCTGGGCCCACCGCAACTTTCTGTGGTTCAACAAGCCTGCCAAGCCATGCACAAGTGCCCAGCCGGCCACGAGCTCACGGGTGGGAACACCGCCACCGAAAGGTGAGCCACCGGTTGTTGCCACAATCGAGTCGACCAAGGGCGCAAGCGCGGCGTCAGCAGCGTCACCCAGATCTGGGTTCGTGTAATCTGGCTGGTTTGACCCAAACATCAGATCGAATAACGCCGGGTTGTCCGTCGCAAACGCCAGATAACCTCGCCCCTTTGCAATCAACTGTTGCCCGACGTCTTTAGTCAGCTCCGAACGACTCATCTGGGCT
>JBCBZX010000378.1:0-2777 GCA_039815105.1 Pseudomonadota bacterium | reverse complement strand
GAAACGATGATGACAAGATCCATAACCAGCGCTCCCTATTCTGCGGCTTGGGCTGCAGATGCCGCATTGGCACTGCGTCGGTTGCGGACGATTGCCGTGATGGAGGGCCGGAACATATGTTCCATGGCCCCGGCGAAAAGGATCACCAAGCCTTGTATCACCACGATCATGTCCCGTGTGATGGCGGGCATATCGAAGGCCAGTTCCGCTCCACCCTGATAGAGGGCGCCAAACAAAATGGCGGCGGGAATAATACCTGCCGGATGAGACCGGCCCATGAGCGCCACTGCAATACCGACAAAACCGGCACCGGCCACATTGTCCAATGTGTAGCGCGCTTCGGACCCCACCACCGTGTTCATGGCCATCATGCCGGCCAGTGCACCAGAGATGAGCATGACAATGATGATGGTCCGGGTTTGAGGAATGCCGGCATAGACCGCCGCAGACGGCGAAACGCCGGTTGTACGCACTTCATAGCCAAAGCGCGTGCGCCAGATGAGAAGCCACACCAAATAGGCGGCGAGCAAGGCCACAAGGAATGAGATATTGAACGGTGCCGACTTTATGTCGACACCGATCAGGTTCATCAGAAAATCCATTTTGGGAATCTGAGCACCGGGCGGGAACGGCGCAGACGCCGGTTCCATGGAGCCATCGGGGCGCAGCATGCCAGACAGGAGATAGGTGACCAGTGCTGCGCCGATGAAATTGAACATGATGGTGGTGATGACGATGTGGCTGCCACGGGTGGCCTGTAGCCACGCCGGGATCAAAGCCCAGAGCGCGCCAAACAAAGCGGTGGCCAACACAAGGAGAGGAAAGTTGATGAACCAAGGTAGGATCGTGCCCAGTGACATGGCGATCAACGCCGCGCCAAGGCCGCCCACAAGTGCCTGCCCTTCCCCACCAATGTTGAACAGCCCGGCGTGGAACGCGACCGCAACAGCAAGACCGGTGAAGATGAAGTTGGTGGCGTAGAACAGCGTGAACCCTATGCCCGAGCCGTAACCGAATGCGCCTTTGACCATGAGTTGCGCCGCTTCCAGCGGGTTTTCGCCCACAAAGATCACCACCAGCCCGGCCACAAGAAAGGCGACAACGAGATTGAGAAACGGAATCAGACCGTAGTCGATCCACTTGGGCAGTTCGTCGTTCACGCTTGGTCTCCCGACTTGTCTGCGTTTGCGGCCGCAAAATCGATGTGGCCATGGTCGTCCATGGGGAAAAACGGGTTGTAGGCAACTTCCCACAAATGCCCGTCCGGGTCGGCGAAATAGCCTGAATAGCCGCCCCAGAACACTTTCTGAGGTTGCTTGAGTGCTGTTGCACCCACGCTCACGGCATGGGCGTAGGCCGCATCCACTTCTGCCTCGCTACCGCAATTGTAGGCAGTGGTCACGGCACGAAAACCATGGCCTTCGGCTTTAACATTCGCGTCTTGCGCCAAAGCACTGGCGCCAAACAGGCCCAATACGACGTTTGTACCCCGGAAGAAGGACACCTGTTCGTTGGATTGCTCTGCCTCCAATGGCCAGCCCAACGCTTCATAAAAGGCGCGGGCGCGGGGCATGTCAGTCACGCCTAGGGTAACGATGTTGATGCGTGGTTTGAGGGTCATGTGTGTGCCTCGCCTTTCGGGTCTGGCGTCGCAACATCCACTGGTACAGCTCCCGGCGCGACGTCCAGTTCGTGCGCCTTCTCCTGCTCGATACCCGCCATCATAAGGCCGATCTCACCCTCCGGCGTTTCAGGTGTGCACTCGCCGACGATCTTGCCGGCAAACATCACCAGCACCCGGTCCGCCAATGCGCGAATTTCGTCCAGCTCAACAGACACCAACAGCACCGCCTTGCCAGCGTCACGCATGGCGATGATGCGCTTATGGATGAACTCGATTGCCCCCACATCCACACCCCGCGTCGGTTGGCCAATGATCAGAACCTTTGGGTCCCGCTCCATCTCGCGGGCGAGCACGATCTTCTGCTGGTTGCCGCCGGAGAAGTTGGCGGTCTTGAGCTTTGGATTGGGGGGGCGAATATCATATTGCTCAATCTTGGCCTCGGCTTCCGTGCGGATGGCCGCCATGTCGAGGAAGGCGCCGTTCACATATTTGCCGTCGGTCTGGTAGCCCAAAATCGCATTCTCGCGCTCCTCAAAGGGCAGAACCAAACCCATATGATGGCGATCTTCCGGCACATGGGCCAAACCGCGTTCCCGCACCTCTTGGGGATCGGGGGTCGCGCTTTGATCCAGCGCTTCGCCATCGAGCAGCACCTGACCAGACGCGGGCTTTGCGATCCCGGAAATCGCTTTGAGCAGCTCTGACTGGCCATTGCCCGCGACGCCGGCGATGCCGACAATTTCCCCTGCGCGAACGTCGAAGGAAACATCGTCCACCATGGTGACGCCGCGTTTGTCTTTGACGGTCAGTCCCTTTACCTGCAGGCGCACATCTTCCGGCGTCGCCGCTTCCTTCTCCACCTGCAGCAGCACCCGGCGGCCGACCATCAGCTCTGCCAACTCTTCGACAGACGTTTCGGCGGTGGTGCGCGTGGCGACCATCTCGCCCCGGCGCATCACGGACACCTCATCAGTGGTGGCCATGATCTCGCGCAGCTTGTGGGTGATCAGCAGGATCGTTTTGCCCTGGTCCTTGAGCTGTTCGAGAATGCGGAAAAGGTGATCAGCTTCGGCGGGCGTTAGCACACCCGTCGGCTCGTCCAGAATGAGTATCTCGGCCCCGCGAAACAGCGCTTTCAATATCTCAACACGCT
>JBCBZX010000137.1:0-7749 GCA_039815105.1 Pseudomonadota bacterium | reverse complement strand
TTTTGACGCTTATATGTGGCCAATATCCGATCGGTGCCTGCAAGAACCTGAAGCATTCGACCGGTGCCTGTGCCGATATCAAGGACATTCAAGCCGTTGCCCAACTGAGCTTCAACAGCGTCCCTCAGCGCTGCCTCGACTGTCTCCTCCGGCAGGTGCAAGGATCGAATTTGATCCCAACGGTCGGCATGCGCTGCAAAATACTGCTCTGCCTCATGAACCCGCCCCTGCCTTATGCGGCCGAGCGCCTTCATGTCCGCGTCAAACACCGGGTCCTGGGCATCCAGACCGGCAAAAATTCCACTCAGAAGTCCACTGACCCGAGCCTCCGGCGCAAGACGGTAGAATGCGCGCGTGCCCTCGCGGCTGCGTGAGACAATTCCCGCCTCTGACATCAATTTCAGGTGTCGGGAGACGCGCGGCTGGCTCTGGCCCAGAATGGTCACCAGATCAGATACCGTCAGCTCGGCCTGAACCAGCATGTTGGCAATGCGCAGCCGAGTGGGTTCGGCAACCGCTCGCAACGCCTCCACCAGCTCTTCATGTCCAAACAAATGCGCCTGCGCCATGCGGTCTCCCATAGTGGCGCTGCCCCAGCCCCTTCAACCGTTTAAGCGAGGTGGCCCGCGCCCACAAGCAGAACACCCGACTTGGACATACACTGCACATCGGGTGACGATTGCGGGTTTTGCCGCAGGCACCTTTGTCCTACATACGGCGCAACTCAAAAGCACATTGCTTATTCGCACTTCTATGGGGGACGCCATGGCGCGCCAATTCATCTACTTCATGCAGGGCCTGACCAAGACCTATACAGGTGGCAAAAAGGTTCTCGACAACATCCATCTGTCTTTCTACCCGGACGCCAAGATCGGCATTTTGGGCCCCAACGGTGCGGGTAAATCGACGCTTCTGAAAATCATGGCCGGCCTCGATACAGAATATACTGGTGAGGCATGGCTGGCCGAAGGGGCGACGCTTGGTTACCTGCCGCAGGAGCCCCAGCTCGACGCGGACAAAACGGTCAAAGAGAACGTCATGGTCGGCGTGGCGAAGCAGCAAGCCGTGCTGGATCGTTACAACGAGCTGATGATGAACTATTCGGATGAGACGGCCGATGAAGGCGCCAAGCTTCAGGACCAGATCGACGCGGAAAATCTCTGGGATCTCGACAGCAAGGTCGAGATGGCCATGGAGGCCCTGCGATGCCCGCCAGGCGATGCATCTGTTGAAAACCTCTCCGGTGGTGAAGCCCGTCGGGTTGCCTTGTGCCAACTGCTTTTGGCTGAGCCGGACCTGTTGCTGCTAGACGAACCCACCAACCATCTTGATGCCGAAACCGTGGCGTGGCTGGAAAAGCACCTGGTCGCCTATAAGGGCTCCGTTCTGATCATCACCCACGACCGCTACTTCCTGGACAATGTGACAGGCTGGATTCTCGAACTCGATCGTGGCCGCGGCATTCCCTATGAAGGCAATTATTCCGCCTACCTTGAAGCAAAAGCCAAGCGCCTTGCCCAGGAAGGCCGTGAAGAAGCCGCCCGTATGCGCGCGGTGGCCCGCGAGAGCGAGTGGATTGCCTCAAGCCCTAAAGCCCGTCAGGCAAAATCCAAAGCCCGCGTGCGCGCCTATGACGAACTCGTGCAGTCCGCTAATGATCGCAAGCCCAGCGAAGCGCAAATCATCATCCCCGCCGGCGAGCGCTTGGGCAATGTGGTCATTGAGGCAGACAGTCTGAGCAAAGGGTTTGGCGACCGTCAGCTGATCAATGAGCTGGAGTTCAGGCTGCCTCCCGGCGGTATTGTCGGCATCATCGGCGCAAACGGCGCAGGCAAGTCCACGCTGTTCCGCATGATCACCGGACAGGACACACCGGACAGCGGCGAAATTCGCATCGGTGAGACGGTGCAATTGGGCTATGTGGACCAGAGCCGGGACAGCCTCGACGCAAATAAGACAGTGTACGAAGAGATTTCTGGCGGCAATGAGATCCTGCAAATTGGCAAGCATGAGATGAATGCCCGGGCCTATTGCGGCGCTTTCAACTTCAAGGGCGGTGATCAGCAACAGAAAGTCGGCAATCTATCAGGCGGGCAGCGCAACCGCGTGCATCTTGCCAAAATGCTGAAATCTGGCGCGAACGTGTTGCTGCTCGACGAGCCGACCAACGATTTGGACACGGAAACATTGGGCGCACTGGAAGATGCCTTGGAGAATTATGCGGGCTGTGCCGCTATTATCAGTCACGACCGCATGTTCCTGGACCGGTTGGCCACCCACATTCTGGCGTTCGAGGGTGACAGCCACGTCGAATGGTTTGAGGGCAATTTCGAGGACTATCTCGAAGACAAAAAACGTCGATTGGGTGCCGACGCTGTCGAGAACCCGCGCAGGATCAAATATCAGAAACTGACGCGCTAGGGTGGCCGTTCAAACCAAAACAATCCAGTCGAGCACCGGCGCAGCGTTGCATGCTTATGTGAGGGAGGCGGACCGTTCGCCGCCCCGCGCGG
This sequence comes from Pseudomonadota bacterium, assembly GCA_039815105.1. Lineage (GTDB taxonomy): Bacteria > Pseudomonadota > Alphaproteobacteria > Rhizobiales > Rhizobiaceae > JBCBXA01. Next base: position 5,236 of record JBCBZX010000137.1, on the reverse strand, counting down.
TTATTCAGATCAACCATGGCCTCGCCGAACATGCGGCGCGTTATGGGCGGTTTCAGGAAGCTCTCGCGGCGGTGGGTTTCGCCTCAATTGCCCACGATCACAGAGGCCATGGCCACACGACTGCGGCCGATGCTCAAGCTCGGGTCTACGCCTATGAAAACGGCGTCGACAAAGTTTTGGCTGACATCGCTTCCGTGCATGATTTTGCTCAAAACCGCTGGCTGGACGCGCCCATCGTAACGTTTGGCCATTCTGCCGGTGGGCTCATGGCGATAAACTTTGCATGTCACGCTCCAGAAGCCAGCGCTGGTCTGGCGGTCTGGAATTCCAACGCGTCAGGCGGCCTTGCGGGTCGGGCGGCGCAGGCAATTCTGGCGGCCGAAGCTCGGTTAAAGGGACCAGGCGCCGCCAGCGCCATCATTCCGAAACTCACATTTGACGCTTGGAACAAGAAGCTGGCTCCGAACCGCACCGACTTTGACTGGCTCAGCAGGGACGAAGCGGAAGTCGACGCCTACATCGCGGACCCGCTTTGCGGTTGGCCTGCCAGCATCTCCATGTGGCGCGATATTTTCGAGCTGATCTATAGCGCCGGCAGCGCGCGCAACCTCTCTAAGTTACCCGCAACATTGCCTGTACATCTCCTTGGCGGCGAAGCTGACCCGGCAACAGATGGAGCTAGGGCAACCCGTGCCATGGCCGGAAAACTGGCTCATATAGGGTGTCGCAACGTCTCGTTGAATATCCTGCCCAACACACGTCACGAAAGCCTCAACGAGGTCAATCGCGATGAGACGATGGCAGCTTTCATTGCGTGGTTGGACGGCATTATAGCAGCCTGAGTTCAGCCCTCGGCGCGACTTGCAGCTATGTCGAACACGAGTGTTACCTCTTGCCCCAGAAATGCACCGGACGGATCGTTTTGTGCGCCGACTCCAAACGTCAGTCGATCAAGCGCCACGCTCCCCTGAACGCGCGCGACGCCGTCCGCCTCCTCATAGGTGAAGGGTATGCGGAGCGGCGCTTCCACACCGCGGAACGTCAAGACACCTTCCATGGCGTAGGCGTCTGCATCTGCGACAAACGCTGTCGATACAAATTGCGCCGTCGGGCTTGTGGCCACGTCCATCCCATCTGGCCCTCCCACTTGGCCGGCAAGATAGGCGTCATCCACGGTGAATTGGCCGAGATCTATGTCCACGGTCACACTGCCCGCCTCCGGCGCTTCGGGATCAAAGTCGATCTGTGCTGACCAATTGCCAAAATTGCCCGTTGTTTCTGCGCCAGAATATAAAAACGTGACGCCCAGCGTGCTCGCTTCGCCATCGACCACCCATTGTGACGGTTCGCCACCACCCAATGTACTCAGGGCCAAACGCTCGGCGTTGGCGCCATCTCTAGCGAGTTGCCCGGCGGCGAGACCTCCACCGATCAGACCAAGCGCCAAAACAGATGCGACACCGAAATGCGTGGCAAACCCAGGGCTGCTGTTCATCGGCGGCGGGCGCTTAAATGACATACGCCGCAACGTGCCGTCGCCCTCAAAAATGTGATGTTTCAGCGCTCCCGCAACATGCAAAAGCACGATGAAGACGATGCTCTTGGCAAATATCTCGTGGATCAGGATGAGCCAATCTTCGGCCCACGCCTTTGCCTCCACCGACCAGTCGGCAAAGCCCGGCAGGTGCGCGAATGGCAAGCTTTCGATCATGGCGAAGAAGGTAGGAATCGCAGTCGGCGAGACCGACACCATCAACCAGCCGGAAAGCGGTGCACCGATCATCAGAACGTAAAAAGCGATATGGGCCGCATGGGCCGCGCGGTGCTCCCACACCCCCCAATTGGGCTGCGGCGCAGGCGGCTTGTGGGACATGCGCCAATAAAGACGCGCCAGCGACAATGCCAGAATGATAAGACCAACGGTCTTGTGAATTTGGTAGGTGTCGAACGTCAGCTGCGAGTTTTCCGGTGCCCAATGGGTCATCCACTGGCCGGAGCCCAGCTGAAAGAGAATGGCGATCGCGATGGTCCAGTGAAGGATGATCGCGACCGATGTGTAGCGGGCGGTGGCCGCCGGCTGATGGTCTAGCGCGACGGCCATAATGCTACTTCTGCTCGATAAATTCAGCTTGGATGGTCAGCTCGACTTCTGCGCCAATATTGGGTGCGAAAGTGTCAAAACCAAATGCCGTGCGATCCATGGTGCCGGTGGCCGTAAAACCAACGGCAGCGCCTGGTGCAAATGGGTGCTTCTCCATCTGGCCATTGAGCGAAACATCAAATGTCATTGGCACGGTCTGGCCGCGGAAAGTCATGTCGCCGGTCATCGTTCCGGTGCCGTTTTCACCAAGCTCAAGCGAGGTGCTTTCGAATGTGGCCTGTGGAAACTCGGAAGCGTTAAACCATTGCGCACCCATCAACTCGCCATCAAAATCCTTGGTATCGGCATTGGGAAATGGCGTGGAGATGGTTGCGATGTCCACAGTCGCCATCACTTTGGAGGCGGTTGGATCTTCGGCGTTCAACTCCAGTGTGCCGTTCATGGCATTGAACTGGCCGGTATAGTTGGACAGACCGAAATGGCTGACCTTCCAAGTTACATTGGAGTGGGTGGCATCGGCGGCATAGGTACCCGATGGGATTGTGAGGCCGCCATGACCTGCGGCGATGGCAAATGTGCTGGCGCCCAAAGTGAGCGCTGTGGCGAGGGAAGCAAGTTTGAGGGATTTCATTTTCAGGGCTCCAATTAAGGTGCTGCCGCTTGGGGGCAACTGATACACAAACTAGGGCGCAATTTCGGTTTGTTCATGTATGCGCTGAACAAAACTCAATTGCGCAGGAACAAAGGAATGTGAAGACTAAGCCCGTTGGGTTCGGGAGACATATGGATGCGGAACAAAATGGCAGCACCTAGCCGGTCACAGACCATGCCTTATCTAATTGCAGTGGTCGTTTGCGGTTGCCTGATCGGCACCCTCACCTTCGGACCACGCTCGGCCATGGGTCTGTTCCTCACCCCGATGACAGATGCCAACGGTTGGAGCCGCGAAATCTTCGCTTTCTCCATCGCGCTGCAAAATCTTGTTTGGGGGGCCGTACAGCCATTTGCCGGCGGATTTGCGGACAGATTCGGCACATGGCGCGTCATCACTTTCGGAGCGGTGGCATATGTTGTTGGTCTCATTTTGATGAGCCAGACCACCGACCCGGTGGCGCTGCAACTCACGGCAGGTGTTTTACTGGGTGTAGGCATCGCATCCTCCGCTTTCTTTCTTGTTCTGGCTGCATTCGCCCGGATCGTGCCTGAGAGGCACCGTGGGCTCGTATTTGGTTTGGGAACTGCAGCCTCCTCGGGCGGGCAGCTCGTTTTTGCGCCACTGGGTCAAGCCTGGATCGAGAGTTACGGCTTTGAAACAGCCTTGTTGTTGATGGCCTCAATGGTGGCTGTGGTGCCCATTCTCGCCATCATTTTGCGCGGCAAACCCACCGCTCCCGCATTGGCATCGGGCCAAAGCGATCAGACCATCAAACAGGCGCTGGCCGAGGCGTTCGGCAACCGATCTTATGTGTTGCTGGTGCTGGGTTTCTTTGTATGCGGCTACCATGTGGCGTTTATCACAGTTCACCTGCCGGCCTATATCGTCGATATTTGGGGCCCCACCCCCCTCGCCGCATGGTCCATAGCCATCATCGGTGCGTTCAACATTGTTGGCGCGATCGGGTCCGGCTGGTTCATGGGTCGATGGCCCAAGCGATATATATTGTCTGGCATTTATTTAGGACGCGCGGTGGTCATTACCGCTTTTGTGGTGCTGCCTGTCACCCAACCCTCAATCATCGTCTTCTCTGCTGCTATGGGCATTTTGTGGCTGTCCACCGTTCCACCCACCCAGGGATTAGTGGCGGTGTTCTTTGGCACGCGCTACATGGCTATGCTGTTCGGCATCGCGTTCTTTTCCCATCAAGTCGGGTCGTTCCTTGGCATCTGGCTGGGTGGGCGCATATACGACGCGACGGGCAATTACGATCTCATGTGGTGGAGTTCAGTCGTCGCGGGTGTGCTGGCAGCCATCGCCCATTGGCCAATCAAGGAGCAATCGGTGGCGCGCTTGCAGCCCGCCTAGCGCTGCAGATCCGATTGAAGACTTACGCGAGACATGGGCTGCTCAATACCGCGGGGCTCGTAGATGTTTCGCATTAGAAAATGCCCGGTCATGGCCAAGCCATCTGCCACATCCGCCTCTTCAGTCAGCGAGGCGCTTGTGCCAGGCACTGCGAAGGGTGGCAACCGGAGCAACCGGTCGTGCCATGGCTCCCCCGCACTGGCGGACACTGCCCGCCCAGTTTTCGGTGACACGTATGCCAGCGCGTCATTGCCGCCGGTTGATGCGCATTTGCTCAGATCAAGGCCAAAACCCAGCTCCTCAAGAAGCCGCAACTCAAATCTCACCAACAAGGCCCCTGCAATCACCGGGCTCTCCAAGTTTTCCAGCATGATGTGGGCCGCGTCATAAAGCTCACGGTGGGGGTCGCGCTCAGGGAGCAAGCGCAGATGAGCCGCCAGCGTTTGCACCAGGTTGAGTGATAGCCGGTGAGCCATCACGTCCGCCGCGCGCAACACGCCAGGTTCGGCGCTGTAGGTTCCCAAATGCTCATCCAGCCGCGCCCGCCATGTCAGCTCAAGCGTATTGCCGACTTGCAACATGGGCTGGCGCGTGCGCGAGCGCCCTCCCCGGACCAGGCCAAGATGCCTGCCATGATCACGCGTCATCGCTTCCAGGATAACGCTTGTCTCACCATGTTTGCGTATGCCCAGCACAAGGCCGGTATCGGACCATTCCATGGTCTCTATGTGGGCCTAGCTGCGCCTAACTACCAGGAAATTCCAAGCCCAGATCTGCATAACGTTCTGGATCATCGCCCCAGTTTTCGCGAACCTTCACGAAAATGAACAGATGGACCTTCTGCTCCAAAATCTCGGCAAGCTCTTCCCGCGCCGCCATCGAGATCGCTTTGAGCGTTTGCCCCGCCTTACCGATAACAATGGGTTTATGCGCGTCACGCTGAATGTAAATCACCTGACTGACCTTCACCGAGCCATCCTTCTGCTCTTCCCAGCTTTCGGTTTCCACATGCGCTGAATAGGGCAGTTCCTGGTGCAGGCGCAGGTAAAGCTTCTCGCGGGTCAGCTCAGCCGCCAGCTGGCGCATTGGTAAGTCAGACAATTGGTCCTCAG
>JBCBZX010000016.1:0-19865 GCA_039815105.1 Pseudomonadota bacterium | reverse complement strand
TCGCCATGCCGGCACCAAAATGGCGCTTGTGTTGCGCGACTGTACCGAGCGCGAGATGCTCATCGCGTGCGAGCGCTTCCTCGGCGCCCTGCGCGACGAAGTCATCGAAACGTCAGTTGGACCAGTATCGCTATCGGTCAATATTGGCGGCGTCATCTACCCCTCATCAGTGCGCACGGTGGCAGACATTATGGGTGCCTGCGGCTCTGCCTTGGATGAGGCTCGGCGTGCGCCGGTTCCCACCGTTCAAGTGTATGAGCCGTCCATCGACATGGGCGCTGCACGCCAGAAGAACGCCTTCATGGCACAAGAAGTGGTGGAAGCCATGCGCGATCGCCGCATGCGCCTGGCCTATCAGCCTATTGTGAATGCCAAGACCCATGAAGTCGCATTCCACGAGGCTCTCATCCGCATGATCGACGCAGACGGCAAACTGGTCGAAGCGGGTGCCTTTGTTGGCGTCGCCAGTCGCCTGGGCCTGATCCGGCGCGTAGATTTCGCCGCCATGCAATTGGCCACCGAAACGCTGACGAAGTATCCCGATGCAGTGCTGTCACTGAATGTCACGAACGAAACAGCGGTCGATCCGGAATGGCTGTCAAATCTCGCGACAGCGGTGGATCAAAACCCCCACATCGCGCCCCGCCTGATCGTTGAAATCACAGAGAGCCACGCGGCCCGCAATCTGGAAGAATCGATCCGCTTCGTCCGCACGATCCAGGATTTGGGATGCCGTGTCGCCATTGATGATTTCGGCGCTGGCTACACGTCCTTCGCCAACCTGAAACATCTGCCGGTGGATCTTATCAAGATTGACGGCATGTATGTCGACGATCTGGCCAATTCGGTCGAAAACCAGGTGTTCATTCGTTCTCTTCTTGATCTGGCCAAAACCTTCTCGATGGAAGTTGTTGTGGAGTGGGTTTCTGACGATGAAACCGCAGCTCTTCTCAAGGAATGGGGCGTGGATTATCTGCAAGGCCAAAGCTTTGGCCGCGCATTGGTGGATACGCCTTGGAAACTGCCAGAAGGTGCGGATGACGATGAGACCGAAGTGTTGAGTTCTGGCGAAGCGTCCACCGACAGCGCGATGGAAAACGCCTTGGCTTAACGGCCGAACGAAACATCCCGAGTAGCGCCCTTAATCGAAACGGCAAATCCTGCAATCACATCGATCAAGGCGATCAATGTCAGGGTGAAGAAAATCGTGTTGGCGGCGGACGGCACCAGCAAAAATTCGACCAAAAAGGCGATGAACACGAATGTGCTCAACGCATGATCGAGAATGGATGCACTGCCAATCGCAGTGGCTTTGACAATTTCCACAAACAGCAGAGCCAATCCGAACAGGATCATGGCATCGCCCAGCACCATACGCCACGTCACGCCGGACAGCATGGGGATTGCCATAATTTCGGTTTGCCAGACACTGGTGCCGGCCTCATTGCCCAAAGCGATGATGTTGTAGGCGATCAGCGCCAGCAGCATGAGTGGGATGGAGCGGAGCATCGGCAATTTTTCCAATTGATTCTCGTGTCGATCAGGACCACCACCATAGCGCCGAACGACGCTCATAAAAAAGGGCCGGTTTCCCGACCCCAATTTAACAACAATCTAGCAGTTGGTCAGTCCCGTGCTGCCAAAACCTGGCGGCCACGATACATGCCTGTTTTCAGGTCAATATGATGTGGGCGACGCAATTCACCGGAATTCTTGTCTTCCACATAGGAAGGGTTCTTCAACGCGTCTGTGGAGCGGCGGTGGCCGCGCTTTGAGCGCGTGATCTTACTCTTTGGCACTGCCATGGGATCGATCCATCTCTTTTGGTGTCAGCCGGTGAGAAGAGCCAGTGCCCACCCCACACGAAGTCGCCCCGGTTGTCCGAAGCTATGCTTGCCGCGCTTATACCGAAATACACGACCGATGCAACCGCTCGCCGCACAAACTGTGCTCGTCAGCCCTTTACACACTGGACATAAGCGCCAGATTTTTGCGCCCGGCTCTGAACGCGCGCCGCTAACACAGCGTGGCGCCGCCCCGGACTGCCGGCATTGCGTGCCAGTGGCGCGGGCAATGCGGTCGCCAGCCGCGCAGACTGTGCCCAGCTAAGATTGACAGCGGACCGCCTGAATGCCTTCAAACCACCCTGCTCAACGCCAAAGACACCATCTCCCAGCTCCACAATATTGAGATATATCTCAAGCATTCGACGCTTTGACCAGATCAAATCTGCCCACAGCGCCAGGGGCATCTCGATAGCTTTGCGAACATATGAACGCCCGTGCCACAGATAGAGGTTCTTGACCGCTTGCATGGGAATTGTGCTGGCGCCACGGGTCGGCTCGCCGGCCATCGCTTTCTCGAACTGCCCTTTCAGCTCACCAAAATCGACCCCCCAATGGGCGCAAAACTTGGCGTCTTCAGAAGTGATGACAGAAAAGCGCAACGGCTCGGAGATTTCCTCCAGCGGCACCCATGTTCGCTCAATCGTTTTGCCCTGCGATGCCTGCCAAAGCATCAGCGTGGAAGGTGGATTTATGAATGGCAGCGCGTAAATCAGCACCAGGGCAAATGGCAAAAGCATGAGGGCGACACAGGCAAACGCCAAGCGCCACAACCATCGCCGCACAGTCGCCATCGGCCCCCGCCCTGGCTTTTTGGTGCGGAGGCGCGCAGCTTTTTTCGATTTGGCGGCGGCTTTGGCCATCAGTGTCACAAGCTTGAGAAACGAGTGCCCCTGTGTATGCGGCCAAAGGCGGTGCAACAAGTCTGATCGATGGACAGCTTTGCCAAACCACGCATTGACCCTGGCAAGGTTGCTCGGCATCAACACTTCACCGTCGGGAGAGCAATGAATGTCAGATTTGATTTTAGATGAGGCGCGCTTCCTTGAAGTGCTTTCCGAAAGTGCGCAGCAATTCGAGGCGGTGCTGGAGGACGGGCTCTCCAACAGCGTGCAGCCCGGCGAGATCGCCCGTCCCGGGCGTCTGATGGATGCCATGCGGCACTCGGCTCTTGGCGGAGGCAAACGCCTACGCCCGTTTCTGTTCGCCCAATCAGCTGCTCTGTTCTCAACAGATGCTGATCCTGCAGCTGCTGCCTGCGCCTTAGAACTTATCCACTGCTACTCATTGGTGCATGACGACCTCCCGGCCATGGATGATGACAAAATGCGCCGTGGTAAGCCCACTGTGCACATCGCTTACGACGAAGCGACAGCCATTCTCGCCGGCGACAGCCTGCTCACGCTGGCCTTCGATCTTATGGCTCGGGAAACAACTCATCCGGATGCGGCAATCCGCATAGAATTGGTTCGCCTATTGGCGGCTGCCAGTGGTGTTGGCGGCATGGCGGGTGGCCAAATGTTTGACCTGATGGCCGAAACGCAAACTCCGGACCAAGCGCAAGTCCAACGGCTGCAAGCCATGAAGACCGGTGCCCTGCTGCGGTTCGCATGTGAAGGCGGCGCAGTGTTTGGTGGCGCCAACCCCAGCCAGACGCTGGCGCTAAAACGATATGGCGAGGCCCTGGGAGCGGCATTTCAACTGGCGGACGATCTGCTTGACCTGACAGCGGATGAAGCCGTTATGGGCAAAGCCACCGGCAAGGATGCCGAGGCCGGGAAAGGCACATTGGTCAACCTTATGGGAGAGAAAGCCGCCCGCGAAGAATTGGACCGGCTGGTGGGTGAAGCCATGGCCTGCCTGGCTCCGTTCGCAGACAAAGCCGCTGTGTTAAGACGCACGGCCCTGTTTGTGGCATCACGCGATCATTGAGGTTTGCCCCACCAAGGCCGCTTTTGTAGCTGAAACCTTCTGTACCCCACAAAAGAGGCGACACTATGCGTATCACCATTGCACTAGCCATCCTGGCACTCGCAGCAACACCTGCCATCGCCATGACGCTCAAACCCGCTACGCCAGCTGTTTCGGCAGGCAATATCGGGCTTCAGGCGACGCCCGTGACCTTTGTCACCAAGGCCAAAGACATGCCCGGCACACGCGTTATGGACCGCAACGGCCGCGATCTGGGGTTTGTCCAATACGTGCAGGATTCTGAGACGCTCCGCATACAATTTCGCAACGGTGGCGTAAGGGACGTACCGGCGCGGCAACTGAGAGTGATTGAGCACTTCAGAAACCGTGACGATGAACGCCGCGAATTTCAGATTATTTATGAAGGTCGCTAGACATCACTGTTCCGCTTGATGGACCAGTATATCGCCGGATGAGCGGCCGAGTATTTCGTTTGGCGGTTCAGGCCGCCGATCCGCCGTAGCGTTTTTCAATATAATTCTGCAAAAGGCCCTCAAACTCTTCGGCGATGCGGGGCCCACGAAGCGTGAGGGCCTTTTCACCATCGATGAAAACAGGAGCTGCGGGCGTTTCGCCTGTACCCGGCAGTGAGATGCCAATATCAGCGTGCTTGCTCTCCCCCGGACCGTTCACGATGCACCCCATGACAGCTACGTTCAGCCCTTCCACACCGGGATATTTTTCGCGCCAGAGCGGCATGTTGGCCTTTAACTGACCTTCAATTTTCTGGGCCAACTCCTGGAAAGTGGTGGAGGTTGTGCGTCCGCAGCCGGGGCAAGCAGCGACCACAGGCAGGAACTGACGAAAGCCCATGACTTGGAGCAACTCCTGCGCGACTTCCACCTCCTTGGTGCGGTCGCCATTGGGCTCCGGTGTCAGTGAGATGCGGATGGTGTCTCCAATGCCTTCCTGAAGCAGAATACCCAGCGCAGCGGAGGACGAGACAATGCCCTTGGAGCCCATGCCAGCTTCGGTTAGCCCCAGGTGCAAGGCGTGGTCGGTGCGGCGGGCGAGGTCGCGGTAAACGGCAATCAGGCTCTGTACGTCCGACACTTTGGCCGACAGAATGATCTTGTCCTTCGCCATACCAAGCCGTTCCGCTTCATTGGCGGATAACAAGGCAGACTGAACAATGGCCTCACGCATAACTGCACCCGCATCTTTTGGTGATGCCAGCTCATTGTTCTCATCCATCAACCGCGTCAGCAACTCCTGGTCCAGAGACCCCCAATTTACGCCAATGCGCACGGCTTTATTGTTGGCCTGAGCGATGTCGATGATTTGGGCGAATTGCGTGTCACGCTTTTTCTTGTAGCCCACATTGCCCGGATTGATGCGGTATTTGTGGAGCGCTTCAGCCATGGCAGGATGGTTCGCCAGCAGCTTGTGGCCGATATAGTGAAAATCGCCAATCAGCGGCACAAACACGCCCCGCGCCTCCAACTTTTCTCGAATATGCGGCACGGCAGCGGCGCTCTCATCACGATCCACCGTGATGCGCACGAGCTCCGACCCCGCCTTCGCCAAAGCTTCCACCTGATCCACGGTCTTGGCTATATCGGCGGTATCCGTGTTGGTCATGGATTGCACGACGATGGGCTTACCACCGCCCACATCCACCGCGCCGACGCGCACCTTCACACCCTGACGGCGGCTATCCGGCCCGGCCTGAACATCGGTGCTGGGGGTGATAGGGTTGGCGGCGGGGCCGGGTGTATCAAGCATTGGCGCGTCCTTTGGTGTCGCTATCTATATATGGCGTAAATCGCAGTTTCGCGACACCCTTGATGACGCTTTGCAAGCGGGCATCTTCGTGGCAAAGGCAATGCATGGCAGCAAACATATCATTCGACTTCTCAGGCAAGCGAGTGCTTGTGACGGGCTCCAACTCCGGCATTGGTCTCGAGGCCGCCCGGGCATTCGCCCGGGCCGGTGCCAATGTGGCCCTGAATTCGCTTTCAAACACCGAGGCTGACCACCAGCTGGCCCACGATCTGGCTGAGGAAACCGGCCAAGTCTGCATCTATTTGCCGGCAGATTTGAGCCAGCGCGACCAGGCCAATGATCTTGTCGCGCGCTGTCGGCGAGACCTTGGTGGCGTCGATATCCTGGTCAACAATGCAGGCATTCAACACGTCTCACCGGTTGAAGAGTTCAGCGATGACGCCTGGGACCGGGTGACAGAGATAAATCTATCGTCGCAATTTGCCACCATCCGCGCCGCTCTGCCCGCCATGCGCAAACAAAATTGGGGGCGCATCATCAATGTCGCGTCGGCCCATGGCCTCCACGCATCGGCCAACAAATCGGCCTACATTGCAGCCAAGCATGGTGTGGTTGGTCTGTCGAAAACCACCGCGCTTGAGGTGGCAGAAACCGGTATCACCTGCAACGCAGTTTGCCCCGGCTACGTTTTCACACCCATTATTGAAGGTCAGATACCTGACCAAATGGCTCAAACCGGGCTTTCGCGGGATGCTGTGATCCGCGATGTGTTGCTCACCAAGCAGCCCACGAAGCGGTTCATAGAGATGGAGGAAATTGCGTCAGCGATCCTCTACATCTCCAGCGACATGGCCAGAAGCATCACCGGCCATGCCTTCGCCGTCGATGGTGGTTGGGGGGCAATTTAGTGTTCATCCCGCTGCACGACGCCAACAAGCTCAAGCACATTCGCCTGCAATGGGTCACCCTTTTTCTGATGGTCGCCAATGTTGTCATCTGGATGCTGACGGCAGGCGCCGAAGTGACGGGCGCTGGCGACGGCCTCACGCCCTATGCATCGCTTGGGTTCACACCCATCATCTTATTCGACGGCGTTCCAAACTCGGTGCCTTGGCTCTGGGTGCCCGAATGGGCAAGCTTGCTAACCTATGCTTTCCTGCATGGCAGCTTTTGGCATTTGGCAGGAAACATGGCCTTTCTTTGGGTCTTTGGCGACAATGTTGAAGACGCCATGGGGCACTTCAAATTCCTGCTTTTCTACCTCATCTGCGCGGCGGCCGGGGCGTTCGTGCACGGACTATTTGATGTGTCGTCGCAGGTGCCGCTGATCGGCGCATCGGCGGCCGTGTCCGGCCTGGTGTCGGCCTATCTGATCTTGCACCCCAAAGTGTGGGTCTGGGTGCTGGTGCTTATGCGTTTCCCCGTCATGCTGCCAGCCTGGCTGTTGCTCGGCTTCTGGATCGGTTTTCAGTTCTTTCAGCTGTTCGCCATGCCAGAGGGTAATGTGAGCTTTGCCAGCCATATTGGCGGCTTGATTGCGGGTGCGGTGCTGGTGTTCCTGTTCAAACGCCGAGGTCAGCCAGTGCTCGACACGCGTATTGAAACGCCTGATGCGGTGGTGTTAGCCCGGCAACCAACCAAGACAAAACGTGTCGTGGTGCCACCGGTCCCCCGCAAATGGGGACGAAGCTAGATTTCTGCTCCGCAGCACACCTCTATTGCGCCGAGGCTTCGCAGAAAAAACACGCGATCCGCTCTGCACCCAAACCGCCATCGCCAGGGCGCTGCACCTGCTGCACAAAGAGCCGAGTTGGGCGCGCCGTGGCGGCGCCGTCACCGGATTTGTTGTCCTTGAGCAAAGTGTCATCGATGCTTTGGGGTGCGCCATGGCCAAAGGCTCGAATGGCAAGCCGCATGGCCATATCGCGGTCCAGCTCGGCCATGGGAAATGGCCCAGCACTGCGCCGCATCGCCAAGCGTCCGGTTTCAGTGGCGCAAAAGGTAAAGCTCGCCGCACCTGGCTTTGCACGGGCCAACCCGCCGCCCGCTCCAGCCTGCCCTCCCTCATGGGCGATGCGGCGCAAGCCTGCCGAGAACGGCGCCACGCCATGGCGCCCCGCCAGGGTAAAGATATCGGCCATGCCTTTGGCCTTGGCGTCTGAGACGGCACTCATGGGCAGCAATATTGCGAGGGCCAAATAAAATTGCAGTTCAAATGCCGCGAGCCGCCGGGCCTCCTCACCCTCCAGCGCCAGGGCATCGACGGCCTCATTAAGACGCGTGATCTGGGAAAGCTGAAGCCACGCCGCGACAATCTCGATATGGCGCGCCTGGCTGGGCATGGCCGCCGACACGAAGATACGTCCTGAGTGCCGGTCCAGACGCCGCCTTTGGCCAACCATGGCTTCGGCAGGCAACGCCTGCACCCTCAAACCGAACTCATCCTTGAGCCGCTCCTCCACAAAGGCGGCCACCCGTTCGCCCCCGGCCATGCCATCAAGCCCATGGTCGGCCCGCAGCCGATCTGCCAGAGCCTCAAGATCGGCAAAATACCATGGCCGCGACGTGAAAGCGTGGCGCACAGCATCCACGGGCAGCATGCGCGCCGCGCCGATCTCGCCGCGCTCATCAGCGGCCAGAAAATCGGTGAGCTTGGCCAATTGCGCCCGGCTGTCCTTCCACGCCGCATGGAGCCGCAATATGCCGCTGGCCACATTGGGGGTGGCCTCCCGCAGCTCCATCAATTCATCATCAGCCGGCATTTCATCGGCCAGAAGTGGCTCGCTGAACACCTCCTTCAGCTCCGCAACAGACAGCCCCTCCGCCTCGCCCTTCACCTCCCTAGGGTCAATCTCGTGCACCTCCGCCAGCTTGATGATCAGCTGAGCCGTCACCGGGCGTTGGTTGCGCTCCAGCAAGTTCAAGTAGCTCGGCGATATGTCGAGCGTACCCGCCATGGCGGTTTGGGTGTGACCAAGGCGCATGCGAATGCGACGCAGGCGTGGTCCGGCAAAAAGCTTGGGGTCGCTCATTTACAATCCTGACAAATACACAAAAGATATTTGTCACAAAAAACACTGTTTAGCACCCAAATTTTTACAAAATCACCCTGATCTCCGTTTGGACGAGCTAGATTATGTTCAGCGAGCACCCATTGGCGGCGCACAAAAGCCAATGCAGCAAGGTGGTTCACTGATTTTTACATCTCGATTGCGCTGCAGTCGAAACCCACGGAGACCAATATGAGCGTTCATCCCATTCCCGCACCCGCATCCCAGGACGATCCAGCAATCAAAGGCTCGCGTTCCGTCAAGGACCGTGCCGCGGCTCAGTCGACAGCCATGACGGACGAGCAGCAGGCAGCTGTGCGGAGCCTTGCCAATGATCTGCACCGTTTGAACGCCTCGGTCATGAAGGCTGTGGAGGCAGGCATCTCGGTGGAGCTCATGCGGTCGGCCCGCCATCATGGCGGCGAAGGCGCATGGGGCGACCTGCTGACGCCGGTTATCATTCGTTAAGGGAACCCGCTTCCGGCATGGCCAATCAAGATGCTAACCTCCTCCCGTCATCAACTGGAGGAGGTTTTTTCATGGCTGGCAAGACAGATGAACCCCGCACGCCGTGCCGCACGCCAGCTGAAGGCCGGGATGGAGTGTCCAACATACCGACCTGGAAGTATGAACTGATTGCAGGTCACATAACCGACATTCTCAAGCACGCCGGGGCGGAGGGCATGCAGTGGAGCAACCTAACGCCTGCAGTAGGCGAACGGCTGACCGCCGATGAAGCGCAACGCCTTGGAAAACTCGGCTGGCATGTGGTGACTGTGAAACTTGAAATGGAAGTGCGCGGCGAGGTGGAAAGGCTGCCCGGTAAAGGCCCACAGAAACTTGTTTTGCCGCAATATGTTTAACTGGCTCCGAGGCTCGCTGCCAGTTCGACAAACGCACGGCTGAATTTGGGTGCATCTATGGGCCGGTTGCTGTTTAGCGTGACAGCTAAACAATGCTGACGACCATCCGCACCTTCAAACTGGGCGGTCATGTTCAACACGCCGCCTTCACTGCCACCTTTGAAGGCAATGCGCTTCCAGTCCTTTCTGGACAATGGACCGGGCTCCGCAGTCATCAGAGGCAGATCCGCCACCAGTGCCATGGCGGCGCACAGCTCCTGTGCGGAGAAATACCATTCAGCCGGATGGTCCAAAGAAAATGGGCGAATGTCGCCAAGTGTTGGATCAGGTCGATCCTTCAGACCGGCAAGAAGGCCACGCCGGATTTCAATCGTATCCGCCTGCAAATAGCGATTGGCCAAATCGCGGTCGCCTCTGATGTGGAAAAGTTCACGGGTCGTGATGAAGGGCACATTGCCTGACCGCCGTTCCATAGCCCCCCGGCCGACCACATCGATCAGCAAATCAGTCGCCGTATTGTCAGATATCGCTATCATCATCTGGGCAGCTGTTTGCAGGGTTAAGGGCGTCCCCACCGGCCAGTCCTGCATCATGCCACTCGGCAATGACTTGTGGCGCGCCTCAAGCTCAACCACATCCCTCCAGTTCAGATCACCCTCCGCTACACGGGCCTGAAGTTCTGCAAGAACATATAATTTGAAAGCCGATCCGACGGCCAATCTCAATTGCGGATTCACCTCCGCAATCGTTCTGCCATCGGTGGAGGCCAGCACCGACACTTGCGGCGCCATATCCATCAATGTTTGCAATGTTGCAGCTGGATCCACATTCAGGGCGATAGCAGGCCGAAGCAGCAGGCCACTGATCAGTCCATTTCCATCACGGCTCAAAAACACGGGCACCCTATGGGTTGCCGTGCGGAGCTCATATTCTCCGTCGCCTGTTTTCACCACAGTCTCGGCCTTACCCAGCTCTTCGAGCATGGGGCGCATGATCGCCTTTAACTGTGCCGGCGGCACGCTTTGCAGAAAGTTGGAGGCGAACGCTTCCGCCATCTGACCCCCGGACTGCCAGACCTGCTCTATCAACTGCTCATCATTCATGGCCGAAAAATCACCATCTTCTGAACCGGCGGCAAGCGTTGATATGGCAGCCATGCAGAGCATGAAAACAGCCAGACATATACGGACCAAAATGCTCATGCCTTAAGGCAATCACCGAATTCCGGCACTTTGATGGTCGTTTCATATCAGCTTGGTGACGAAGGCTTGCCCGGCATTGCAACAGCTATGAAAGTTGTGAGCGCCGCCACCATGGCCAGGCCCAGAAAGACCGACGAAAGTCCGTAAGTGGCGGCGATGAACCCGACAATGGGCGGAAATGTGAGAAAGCCCACATAGCCGAGCCCGGCAACAAGGGCGATGCCCGAGCCTGCGGTGACGCCCGGCACCCGGGCCGCCGCAACGAACAAAATGGGCACCAGATTGGCCAGGCCCAGCCCGAGGCAGAAATAGGCTGGCAATGACCACCAGACGTTCGGAGCCGTGGCGATTGCTGCATACGACAAGGCAGCCACAATGCAGCTGGCCGCCAACAAACGCCGAGCGCCAAACCGCGAACGCAAGATGTCTCCGGAAAAGCGCATAGCTGCCATGGCCACCGAAAACACGGCGAACCCAACACCAAACATGGCCGGGTCAGCGCCAAGCACTTTTTCTATGTAGACGCCGGACCAGTCCACAACTGTGCCTTCCAGCGCATAAGCGGTGAGATTGGCCAGCGCAAGAATGACGATGATCCACTTGATGTTGCGCCACCAGCCAGCGCCGCGAGATGCAGCTGCCTTAACCTGCTTGACCCGGCGCGCCAGCAAATGCCGCTGCATAAAGGCAAATGCCAAAGTCAGGATTGCGGCCGCCAGCACCCCCATTTGCGCAAGGCCAACGGAGGCGGCCAACGGGCCAAAAAACACTCCCAGAAAGCCGCCCAGGGAGAACCAAGCGTGGAAGGAGGAGACGATGGGCTTTTGCGCCTCATCTTCCAATTCCACCGCATTGGCGTTCATCGCAATGTCGGTCACCGCCAGCATCCAGCCCTGCACGAACACCAGCAGAAACAATATCGGCACAGAGCTCGCCAGGCCCACAAAGCCGATGAGCGGCAGTGATATGAACCCGAAAAGGCTGGTGACCCTTCCGTGGGGCAGCCTTTTGAGAATGAAGCTTGCGGTTGGCACGGCCATGATGGATCCGGCCCCAAATGCCAACAGCAAGCGCGACAATTCAGCCTCGTCCCAACCAAACTTCAGCCGGATCAGCGGCACCATCACCGCCCAGACCGCCATCTCAGCGCCAAGCAGAAAGAACACGGCGCTCACGGCAATACGCGCCCGGCGAATTTCGCCAGCGGGTGCAGATGTTCCGGACGTGACTGCAGCTTCACTCATGCGCCATCGGTGCGCTGGAAGCGGGAAGCCGTCAATCTGTTTCGACGATCACCGACGTGGATTGCGCATATTTGTGGCGCAGCGCCTTTACGGGTGCATACTCAGCCGAATTGCTGAACGCTTCCGCATCCTCAACCGATGGAAACTGCACCAACACCATGCGGGTGGGCGCCCACAATTGCGTGTCGCCCAACACCATCCGCCCACCACGGTGGATGTACCGCCCGCCATGCTTTTCGGCCAAGGGTTTCGCGAGAGCCTTGTACTCTTCATAGGCCTCCGGATCGGAGATTCTGGTGTCCACGATCATGAGAGCTGGCATCAGCCTTCCCCTTCAAACTCCACCAACAAATCTTTGGCGTCGATCTGGTCGCCGGCCTTCACATTCACGGCGGCCAGCTTGCCGGCGCGGTCAGCGTGGATGGCGGTTTCCATCTTCATGGCTTCGATGGAGACAAGCACGTCGCCCTGCGCAACGTCCTCGCCCGCCTTCACCAGCACTTGAGAGATCACGCCGGGCATGGGCGCGCCGACATGTTTATCGTTTGTGGGGTCGGCTTTGGGTTTGGCGGCAGAGCCGGATGCGCCATGGGCACGGTCTGGCACGCGGGCACGACGAGGCTGGCCGTTGAGTTCGAAGAACACTGTTTTCATACCAGTCTCATCCGCCTCGCCCACGGCGAGACAATGAATGACCATGGTCTTGCCCTTCTCAAGGTCGACCAGAATTTCATCGCCGGGTTCCATGCCGTAAAAATAGGTCGGCGTCGGCAGCACGGAGGTCGGGCCATACATCTCCTGCGCGGCCGCGAAATCGCTGAAAACCTTTGTGTACATCAGCGAGGCGGCGAGGTCGTATTCGGTGACATCACGGCCGATCTTCTCAGCCAAAGCGGCCTTCTCCGCAGCCAGATCAACGTCATCCAGCAATGACCCGGGCACCGCCGTAATGGGCTCTTCGCCCTTCAGCGCCTTCTTCTGCAGATCCTTTGGCCATCCACCGTGGGGCTGGCCCAGATCGCCACGTAGCATGGAGATCACGCTTTCGGGGAAGGCCATATCGACGGCCGGGTCCACAACATCGGCAGGGGTGAGATCCTGGCTCACCATCATCAGCGCCAGATCGCCAACCACTTTGGAGGACGGTGTCACCTTGACGATATCACCGAACAGATCATTCGCGTCTGCATAGGCCTGCGCAACTTCGTGCCAGCGGCTCTCAAGGCCAAGGCTGCGGGCCTGCTCCTTGAGATTGGTGAACTGACCACCGGGCATTTCGTGCAGATACACCTCGGACGCCGGCGCCTGAGATATGTTCTCAAAGGCTGCGTACTGGCCCCGAACGGCCTCCCAGTAGAAACTGATGCGGCGGATGGCTTCCGGGTCGAGGCCGGTGTCGCGGTGCGAGTGTTTAAGCGCTTCCACGATGGAGCCAAGGCATGGCTGAGCGGTATTGCCCGACAGAGCGTCCATGGCGGCGTCGACCGCATCGGCACCGCTTTCCACGGCAGCAAGCACAGTCGCGGCGGAAATGCCGGACGTGTCGTGTGTGTGAAAGTGCAGTGGCAAAGACGTCTCATCCCGCAAGGTCTTGAACAGCATGCGTGCCGCATCAGGCTTGAGCAGACCCGCCATGTCTTTCACGGCGATGATGTGCGCCCCCGCCCTCTCCAACTGATGGGCCAGATCGACGTAATATTTGAGGTCATATTTGGTGCGGTTCGGGTCCAGCAGATCGCCCGTGTAGCAGATCGTGGCTTCGCACAATTTGTTTGCCTCGCGCACCGCATCCATGGAGACGCGCATATTAGGCACCCAGTTCAAGCAGTCGAACACGCGGAACAGATCGATGCCGCCTGCCGCAGCCTGCTCTACAAAGTGGCGCACAACATTGTCCGGGTAATTGGTGTAACCCACGCCGTTGGAGCCCCGCAGCAGCATTTGCAGCAATATGTTGGGGGCGCCCTCGCGAATGTCAGCTAGCCGCTCCCAAGGGTCTTCGGTCAGAAAACGCATGGCCACGTCGAAGGTGGCACCGCCCCAGCACTCCAGCGACAGAAGCGTCGGCAGCGCACGGGCGTAAGAGCCCGCCACGCGGGTGATGTCGTGGCTGCGCATGCGGGTGGCGAGCAGGCTCTGGTGCCCGTCGCGCATGGTGGTGTCAGTGATGAGCGCGCGTGTCTCGTTCTTCATCCATTCCGCGAACTTCTCGGGTCCATCACGGTCAAGGCGCTGTTTGGTGCCGTCTGGTATGTCGCCGCCAAAGAACGGCACTACAGGCGGCAAAGCATCGGCTGCAGGCAATGGGCGGTTCTTGGTTTCCGGATGGCCGTTTACCGTCACATCGGCAATATAGTTCAGCAGTTTGGTGGCGCGGTCGTTGCGCTTGACGCTTTCAAACAGCTCCGGCGTGTTGTCGATAAATTTCGTCGTGTAGGTGTTGTCGGCGAATTTTTCGTGATTGATGATCGCTTCCAGGAACGTCAGATTGGTGGCCACACCGCGAATGCGATATTCGCGCAAGGCCCGATCCATTCGGCGGATGGCTTCCTCCGGAGTGGGCGCCCATGCAGTCACCTTCTCCAGCAACGGATCGTAGAACCGCGTGATCACAGCACCGGAATAGGCGGTGCCGCCATCCAACCGAATGCCGAAGCCCGTCGCGCCGCGATAGGCGGTGATGCGGCCATAGTCGGGAATGAAGTTCTGTTCAGGATCTTCCGTTGTCACCCTGCATTGAAGGGCGTGGCCGTTGAGATGGATGTCGGTCTGCGCGGGTACGCCAGATTTCGGGTCGCCAATGGCCTCCCCTTCCAAAATGCGGATCTGGGCCTTGACGATGTCAATTCCCGTCACCTCCTCCGTCACCGTGTGCTCCACCTGAATGCGGGGGTTCACCTCGATGAAGTAGAATTCGCCGGTGTCGATATTCATCAGAAACTCGACGGTACCAGCCCCCACATAATCGGTGGCGTCGGCCAGTTTCAGCGCGTGGCCACAAAGCTCTTCACGCTGGTCGGCATTCAGGTATGGCGCGGGGGCACGTTCAACCACCTTTTGGTTGCGGCGCTGCACCGAACAGTCGCGCTCAAACAGATGCACGGCATTGCCGTGGGTGTCCCCCAAAATTTGCGCTTCCACATGGCGGGCACGCTCCACCAGTTTTTCGAGATAGACCTCGTCCTTGCCAAAGGCTGCGGCGGCCTCCCGGCGGCCCTCCACCACTTCAGTCTCGATATCCTCCGGCGTACGGATGACACGCATGCCCCGGCCACCGCCGCCCCAGCTGGCCTTAAGCATAAGCGGATAGCCAACCTTTTCGGCCAGCTTTTTGACCTCTTCCAAATCGTCCGGCAGCGGGTCCGTGGCGGGCACAACTGGTACACCGATCTCCAGTGCCAGATTGCGAGCCTGCACCTTGTTACCCAAGCGGCGCATCGTATCTCCACGGGGGCCAATGAAGGTGATGCCCGCCGCGTCGCACGCATCCACAAATTCGGGGCTCTCGGATAACAAGCCATAGCCCGGGTGAATGGCATCCGCACCCGATGCTTTGGCCACGCGAATTATCTCCTCGATGGATAGATAGGCTTCGATGGGCCCCAAATCCTTTTCCAGGTGCGGCCCCCGGCCAATCTGATAGGCCTCATCCGCCTTGAAGCGGTGCAGCGCCAGCTTGTCCTCTTCCGCCCACACGGCGACGGTTTTGAGCCCCAACTCATTGGCGGCGCGGAAGATGCGAATGGCAATCTCAGAACGGTTGGCGACGAGGATTTTCTTGAAGGCCATGGGAAGGTCCATTTCGGTCTGGCCCACGCAATCAATGGCGGGCTTGAGCATATGTTGGCCCGGTTTTAGGCAACGGCTGGCAAACGCGCAATCAGTGCAACTGCGCAAACGCATGGCACTTTAGACCGGCAGCCTAGAACAGGGCTCGCCGCAACAAATTGAGACCGACCAGCAGGAATAGCGACAGCACAAGGGTTCGAAACCGCTCGCTGCCAATGCGGTGCCGCAATCGGGCCCCCAGCGCAAATCCGGCCAAGGCGGGCAAAACCATTGCGGTGGAGACAATGGCCGTTTCCCCCACCAGCAGCCCGTTCCACACAAAGCCGAGAAACAGCGGCAAACCGCCTGCGGCAAATACCACGCCGCAGCCGCGCACAAATTCATCTTTCTCGACACGCTTTGCCAACATGTAAATCATGACCGGCGGAGCCCAGACCGATGTGAAGCCGCCAAAAAACCCTGCGCCCAAACCGCCAAATATTTGCGCCGGCACATCGAAGCGTTGCGGCAGCGCCGGGGGCGTGAAAAATAGGTTTGTGGCGGCGAAGGCGACCACAACCACACCCAAGATAAGAGCGATAACATTGCCATCGGTCTGTGCTGTGACGAACGTGACAGCAAAAAGGACGGGCAACATGGTGGCGATGAACACCCAATACCGCCTGATCGCGCCAAGCCGATCACCCGCGCTCCAAAACTGCCAAACATTAACGATAACAACCGGCATAACCACCAACGAGATGGCCAGCTTGGGCGGCAGAAACAGAGCCATCATGCCAACCGAAGCTGCGGGCAAGCCGATGCCGACCGTGCCCTTTATTGTGCCCGCCAGCAGGAAAACCAGCGCCACGGCGACCAATTGCGCGGGATCTAGCACCATCGCATCACCCGATCAGCGGCGATTGGGCATGTCGCCGCTCACAAGCGCAGATGCGATCAGATTTGCCAGCGCCAGTAAGGCACCAATGGCCGCGGCCACGCCCAAACCGCCCAGCCCAAAGCCAGCGATCACAAGGCTACCGACAAACGCCCCCAATGCGGTGCCCACATAAATAGCCGCAGCATTGAGCGCCAAAACAACCGTCGGCGCCTCGGGCAAAAGCCCGATGAGTCGAGCTTGCTGCCCTGCAACAAATGACCAGCCCATGGCAGACCAAGCGAACACGAAAATGATGATGCCCAATGTGGAGCCGGGAAGGAACGAAAAGACGGCAAGCCAGCCCACTTGTGCTGCCGCCAACAAGATAAGCGTTGGCATCGCTCCGAAGCGCGAAGCCATCCTACCGCCGGCAATATTGCCGACCACAGCGCCCAGACCAAAGGCCAAAAGTGCAAGCGAAATCTGCGCCGGACCAAAATTGGCGCGCGTGCTCAAAATCGGTGTGAAATAAGTGTAAACCGCGTAGATGGCCGCCAGATAGGTGGCGGTGAAAGCCACGGCCAGCATAACTGGCCCGTTCACCAGCGTGCGGCGTAGATCCGCCAGCCCCACCGTCTGAAATGCCAGCCCGGAAGGCACCAGCCGCCACACGGCAAACGCCACCGGCATCGCCAACAATGTGACGGCCAGAAACGCGCTGCGCCAACCAATTTCATAAGCGAGCAAGCTGCCCAATGGTAGGCCAAACACCTGCGCCAGCGTCATGCCGATGAACACGGTTGCGATGGCGTTGGCCCGTTCTTCAGGCGGGCTCAAACCTGCGGCCACCGCTGCCGCCACCGGCGTGACCATGCCCGCCGCTGCAGCCGCCAGCACGCGACCTGCGATAAGCAGTGCAAACGAGTTGGCCAGCGCGCACACCAGGCAGGCTAAGCCGAAGGCGACAAGAGCAAAGGCCAGCACGCGCCGGCGGCCGATACGGCCTGTAGCAGACACCAAGATCGGGGACAGTACAGCATAGGACATCGCATAGGCCGTCAGCACCCAACCCGTCACCCCTGGCTGCGTGCCGAACGCCGCTCCCAGTGGTTCCAACATACCGATGACCACAAATGCGCCAATACCGATGACGAAATTCGCCATAGAAAGGACTGCGATTGTCTTTCCCGCACCGGATTGGATTTGGACAGTCTCGGTCACGGAACTCACCTTTCGGAAACCATGGTTTAAGCCATGCACACCTGATTCAGTGCTTGGCAAGGCTTGGGTAGCAAGGTGCGGGAAAACAATCGCGACGATCTCGAAAGCTGTCCACCATGTTGAACAATTTAATGTTTGCCTTCTCCCGCCGCCCTATCACCCTCGCCATATGCACCTATTGGATGGCATTTTGGCTGCTCAATGGCCTGGACAAGTTCCTGGCCCGCAAAAGCCTTGGCGTCATGACCTGGTACGGCAATGACCGTGTTGAGAAGTTTGGCATGTATTTTGACCGGCTCGCTTTTTCAGAGGCCATGATTGTGCCCACCCTGGTGTTCGCCGGCATCGTGGAGATCGCCATTGCAGGCGTCTTCCTGTACGCCCTGCGCGAACTCATTCGCCAGCAACCGGGCGGCGTGCGGTGGGCAGACCTTGCGGTTGCGCTGTCGATCATCTGCTTCTTGGGCTTTGCGATCTTTGATGTGGTCGTGGGTGACCGAGTGGAGCTGTGGGAGCACTCCACCTATGTCGGCGTGTTGCTGATCTCATATTTGAGCATGGCCGCTGAAGTGTTTTTCAACCACCTTCAGCGCGAAACGGGCTCCCCGATGATACAGACGAGCCAACGGGGCGGCAATGCGCTGCTCGATCCTGCGGAATAAAGCGCGGGGCATCAATGATCCGGTGGGACATTTGACCCGCCGGACCGGTTCTTACGCCTCAAGCGGCGCGTCCCAATACAGATAATCCATCCAACTTTCATGCAGATGGTTAGGTGGAAATTTTCGCCCATTATTGTGGAGGTCAAACACAGTGGGCACATAGGGCTTTTGCTGCGGAAACATGTCTGCGTCCCGGCAGGTCTTGCCGCCTTTTTTGAGGTTGCAAGGGGAACAGGCGGCACACACATTTTCCCAGGTCGTCTGACCGCCCAAGCGCCTCGGCACAACGTGGTCAAAGGTAAGGTCTTCGGTGGAGCCGCAATATTGGCACTCAAACTTGTCACGTAGAAACACGTTGAACCGCGTGAATGCGGGTTTGCGTGACGGCTGCACATAGCTCTTGAGCGAAACAACAGATGGCAGACGCATGGAGAAGGATGGCGATGTGACCTCGCCCTCATATTCCGCCACTATATTCACACGGTCCAGAAACACCGCTTTAACCGCGTCCTGCCAATTCCAAAGGGAAAGCGGGTAATAGCTCAGCGGCCTAAAATCGGCGTTCAGCACCAGCGCTGGGTGCGCCTCCGGCCTGAAAACATCTGAGGGATCGGACTCAAGATCCTCTGGTTTCACATTGATCGTCACGGTCACTCCTCCGCGCGAAACAAATTGAAGCTCGTCCCACGCGTATTAATCCGGCGAATCATGCGGCCCGCGACCGGGTCGCTGCACCGAGTTGATCTTATGATCATATGTCACTGCTGTGAAACTTGTCGGATTTTTCGCTGTGCACAAGTGGTTACTCAACAAGTGCGGCGATGTGGGCATCGCCCTCGGCACGCCAGTCGCAACTTCAAAGTCGCAACTTCAAAACTGACAGCTCCGGGCCGAACACAAATTTCGGTTGAAACGCGGCGCCATGTCACAAGCCGGCAACTACCGAAACGATAGCCGCGACCCCATTTGCTGAGCGAGAAAGAAAAATATCATCCGAAAAGGACCTGCCCCCTATGTTTTCCCGGAAAGCCAACATCCCGGACCGCGTTGTCGAGCACCACACACCCGAAGGCTTCAGCGATAAGTTCGCCTATCGCCTGGTGAAATTCATGCGCGTGTTCGCCGACGCCTTCTTCCGCAAAAGATATGGGCACCGGGCAGTGATTTTGGAAACCGTCGCCGCCGTGCCCGGCATGGTGGGCGGGCTGCTACAGCACCTGAGGTCCATTCGCCATATCCGCGATGACGAAGGCTGGATCGCTGAACTGCTCGACGAAGCCGAGAACGAGCGCATGCATCTGATGACCTTCATCAACATCGCTCAGCCATCGGTGTTCGAACGGTTTTTGATTCTGATCGCCCAGGTCATCTTCTTCAACCTGTACTTCCTGCTCTATCTCTTTGCGCCAAAGACTGCACACCGCGTTGTGGCCTA
>JBCBZX010000452.1:0-1733 GCA_039815105.1 Pseudomonadota bacterium | reverse complement strand
GGCACCGGCACCGGCACCGAGAGCGCATTCCTTTGTCTCTCGGTGGTTGATTTTCTGGTCAAATATTCAAACGAACGGATCAAGCCCGACAAAATGATGGCTTGAACTTTGTCCAGACCATTGAACAGCAGCCAGTAAACACCAGCGCTGAGAATTATGACAGAGGCGAGCACCAGGCGAGTTGGTAATTCCGCTTCCGGTAGAAGAGCAGTGTCGGCCAGTTCGCCAGATGCTCCAAACAGCCAAGCCATCAGAAAAAGCGCAATTGGATAACCAAGACAGATCTTCAAAGCCTGATCGTATGCCCGCCAGCTGAATACGGGGCCGAAAAAGCCGTCCATCCAGCTGTCCAGTGCCTGCATCTGGTTTGAATAAACATCGCGTCGTTTTTCGCAGGCAAGGGCGTTCTTTACTTCAATCCGTCCGGCAGGCGAATCGAGATCACCAACGATCCGGTCGAAGCTGTGTTTGCGGACAACGTTGATGTAAAACGTCACCGCCGAAATAATCAGGATCGGAATAGCGACAAATGGTGTCAGCGTCTCCAAAAGGTCGACAATTTCGCTCATCCCGTACCCACCAATTATGCAGCCCAACAACAAATATTGCCCTTGTCGCGTGATCTGCCAACTGTGAATTGCGGGCAAAGCCGGACGTCGGAGCAACAAGACTTGGCTGGCGCTGTTGCATGAGAGCCATCGGCGCGCCATCTGATGGCCATGCGCTTCACACCAACCTTTCTGGATGAGATTCGAGACCGGGTGCCGATTTCCTCCGTGATCGGACGGTCGGTGACCTGGGACAAGCGTAAGACCCAGGTTGGTAAGGGCGACTTTTGGGCCTGCTGCCCATTTCATGGCGAGAAAAGCCCTAGCTTTCACTGTGAGGACCGGAAGGGGCGCTACTATTGCTTCGGGTGTGGCGCGTCCGGCGATCATCTGCGTTTCATGACGGAGCATAACGGCCTGAGCTTCCCGGAAGCCGTGGAGCAGTTGGCGGCGGAAGCCGGCGTGCCCATGCCCGAGCGCGACGAGCAGGCCGAGCGCAAGGAGCAAGAGCGCGCATCGCTCTACGATGTGATGAACTTGGCCCAGGACTGGTTTCAGCAGCAATTGCAAACCGCCGACGGCGCGAAGGCCCGCGCCTATCTTCGTGACCGTGGCCTGTCTGGTGAAGTTCAGCAGCATTTCGGCATGGGGTTTGCGCCCGATGTTCGCAATGGTTTGAAGCAACATCTCGCTGGCAAAGGCGTCACCGCCCACGATATGGAGCAGGCGGGCCTCGTGGTGCATGGCGAGGGCATTGCCGTGTCCTACGACCGCTTTCGCGGTCGGGTGATGTTTCCCATTCACGACAGCCGTGGTCGTGTGATCGCGTTTGGCGGGCGGGCTTTATCGCCGGATGTGCCGGCGAAATATCTCAACTCGCCGGAGACGCCCCTCTTCTCCAAGGGTGCGATCGTCTACAATCATCACCGGGCTCGAAAGCCTGCCGCCGACCAAGGGGCAGTCATCGCGGCAGAAGGGTATATGGACGTCATCGCGCTGGCGGCCGGTGGGTTCCACAATGCTGTGGCGCCTCTGGGCACAGCGCTGACCGATCGCCAGCTTGAAATCATGTGGCGCATGACCCCGGAACCAACCCTTTGCTTTGATGGTGACAAGGCTGGGTTGAAGGCGGCACACCGCGCAGCCGATACGGCACTGCCCCATTTGAAGCCCGGCCGGTCTGTG
>JBCBZX010000118.1:0-8749 GCA_039815105.1 Pseudomonadota bacterium | reverse complement strand
TGAAGTTTGGATTGGGCAACATCAGCCTTTGTTACGAAATAGAATGGGCCAAAAACCACGGATTCAATGCCTACGACTTCGGCGCCGGTACCGAGAGCTACAAAGAACGGTTTGGTGGGGAGCTATGCCGTCAGTACAGCTCTATTCAAGCGCTCAGCAGCGCCGGGCGCATATACTTGACTGCGCTTGAGCATAAAAACACCGCCCGCCGCTTGAAGCGACGTGCTACATCATTTGGAGCAAGGCCAGCCAGTCTGGCCGACCTTGTGCCAAAACATGTCGCCAGACTGCGCCAACAGCTAAAGACCAGCCGAGAGCAATTCAGTGGCCACGATGACCACGGACAGGTGAGTGATTTCGAGCAGCTCAAGGCTCGCAAGTGATGCAAACAGGGTCATAATTGTCTCCTCTGGCCAGATCGTCCGAGCTGGAGGACCTCGGACGACCGGCATTGGTGTAAGTGGTTCGGAGCCCGCCTCGCCCTGCACAGGGAGGGGAAAAGCAGAGGCGGAGCGAGCTCCAAAGGGGGGTTCGGTCGATTGTCTTTGGTCCGGATTATTATTGTTTTTGCCGGGCCGGGCTTGATAGTCTGCAGATACAGGCTCAAGCCCGCACCTTCATTTTAGTTCCAACTGGCCAACACCATTTTGTTTTTGTTATGCGGTGCGGGCCGGTTGATGGACCAAAGATGGGCGCGAAAACGTCCCGGCGCAATTCACTTGGGATCACAGAAACAAGAGCGTGTCTGACCACCAAAAGTCACCGGTTTGTGACCTGAAAATCAAACCGATCACCACTGGGTGAAGGCTATTGACGGGCATCAACCCCAAGCCTGACAAACCAAATTTGCCAAATAAAACAACACTCCAACCGGACTGTTGCGCTGGCCGCAAAGGGCAATTGCGACCCGGTGCAGCAGCAATGGCGCACTGGCGTGATGTGGTGCAGCTCATTTGTGATTCTGTACCGCGAATGGACTTGTAGCCAATGACGCGTTTCGTGATCAGCCGTTAACGTTTCGCGATCGCGGGAAGCTCAAGGAGCTCTCACTTGGACCCTGGTGCCCCCACTCAGACAGGCCCTCGGCAAGCGCATCAAAGACAAACCGAATGCGCCGACTGGTCCGCAGCTCACTATGGGCCACGAGCCAAATTGGAAATTCCACGGTGGGCAGATCTTTAAATATGCGGACCATGCCGGGTTCCGCGTCTCCGACCTCAATCATCGCCACCCCTACACCAAGACCCGCCTTGACCAAAGCCCAATTCGCATTTCCGTCCTCAGTGAGAAACGGAAAGGACAAACCGCCGGACTTAAAGCCCATGGCCTCCAGCCTGTCAGTGAACTGGTCAGTGCGGTCAAAGCCAATAAATGACACATTCCGCGTGTCGCTGGTCGCTGGAACACCGTTCTCCAGCACCCATTCCTGCGATGCATAGAACGCCGCCTGCGCGTCCCGCAGCCATTTGCCCACCAATTCCGGCTCTTCGGGCCGAACATGACGGATGGCAATGTCCGCTTCTCCACGGCGCAGGTCGCTCAATGCGCTTGAACAAATCACCTCTATACGCAGCTCCGGCGCCTTGCGCCGCAGATCAACCAGGATCGGTGGCAACAGATGAACCGCAACCGCCTCATTGGCTGAGATACTCACCAACCCCTCCACAGCGTCAGATCGTCCGGTGGAAACCAGCGCAAGTCGGTCCGCAGCGCCGCCCATGGCCCTTGCATCATCCAGCAAAGCGAGGCCGGTTTCCGATATGACCAGCGATTTGCCAATACGCTGAAACAGGGTGACCCCAAGCCGAGCTTCCAGCGCAGCCACCTGCCGACTGATCGAGGGCTGCGTCAGGCCCAATGCCCTGGCGGCAGCAGAGAACGACCCGGTCTCGGCCGTCGCCAGAAAGGCCCGCATCTGGTTCCAGTCAAAGTCACTCATAGATTTTGCATATATGAAGTGCGCATTTGATCAATATGCCATGGATTTACGTATCGATAATCTGTTACCATGAACACGCTCAAAGACAGTCGGTTTTGGGATCGGCACGCAGCCAAATATGCCCAGGATGCAATCGCCGACCAGGCGGGGTATGAGCGGTCCCTTGAACGCACCCATTCCCTGCTGAAACCGACAGACCATATGCTGGAGATCGGTTGTGGCACCGGCTCCACTGCCCTTCACCACGCGCCGCAGGTTATGGAACTTTTGGGCACCGACATCTCGCCAAAAATGGTCGCTATCGCCAACGATAAGCTGGCAGCTACCCCTCACACCCATGTGGACTTCATAGTGGCGACCGCCCATGAACAAGTGGTGCCAACCAACAGCCAGAATGTGGTGATGGCGCACAACATATTGCATTTGGTGCGAGATTTACCGACTACATTGGAAACCCTGCACTTGAGCCTTAAGCCCGGCGGCCTGTTGATCGCCAAAACACCTTGCCTGGGTCATATGAATCCATTGCTGACGTATATCGCCATCCCGCTCATGGGTCTCATCGGCAAGGCACCCTTTGTCGGCATATTCAAAGCGGACACCTTGAAGTCAGCACTTGAGAGCGCCGGCTTTGCCATTGAAGCGGAGGAGTATCACGGCTCCCGAAACAAAGGCCGAGACGTCCGCCCCTATATCGTCGCCCGCAAAGCCCGCTAAACTTTTTGCTATTCCTGACAATCCTACTGACACAATGGTGTCAGTAGGGGTCTGTCATCTATCTTCTTGCCCGAACAGCGGGCCTGAGAAAGGATGATAAGATGAGCGAACAACCAAATATGCCAACCGTGGTCTGGGCCGAAATTGCGGTGACCGACCTTGAGAAATCCCGAGCTTTTTACGGCGCGGTGCTGGAACGCGAACTGCAAATCATCGACGGTGGCGTAAACCATATGGTTCCGCTGTCCGATATGGATGATCCGCAAACCAGCGCACATCTTTATCCCGGCACGCCATCCCGCGATGGCAATGTCATCCATATTCTGGCACCTGGTAAGCTGGAAGCCACCATGGACCGTGTGGTGGCCGCTGGCGGCAAAGTGGAAAGCGATCCAATTCCCGTCCCCGTTGGGCGCTTCTTTTATGCCCGCGATCTGGACGACAATTGCATCGGCTTTTTTGAAGCGGCGGCTTAGGAGCCCGAGCCATGCGCCGTGCTGATCGTCTTTTCCGCCTGGTACAGCTTATGCGTGGTGGCCGTCTGTGGACGGCCGCCAAGCTGGCCACGGAGATGGAAGTGTCCGAACGCACAATCTATCGCGATGTGGCCGACCTTCAGGCCTCCGGCGTGCCGATAGATGGCGAAGCAGGCATCGGCTACATTCTGCGCGACAGCTTCGACCTGCCGCCGCTCATGTTCACCGCGCAAGAAATCATCGCCCTTGTTGCCGGCGCCCGCATGGTGGAAACCTGGGGCGGCGCCGACATGGCCAAAGGCGCCCGCGACGCGCTGTCCAAAATCCGCGCCGCCGTGCCCGATGGGGCCATCGTGGAACAAACCCGCCGCACCATCAGCGCCCCCACCCAGCAATTGCCAGAGCGAGTGCGCCGTCACATTGACGAACTGAACAGCGCCATCACCGAGCGCCAGAAGTTGCACATCAAATACAAATCCGTCGGCGGAGCCTCGTCCGAACGGGTGGTTCACCCCCTCACCCTATGGTTCTGGGGCACCAAATGGACCCTCGCCGCCTGGTGCGAAACCCGCCAAGACTTCCGCTTTTTCCGCGTGGACCTGATGGAACAGATAAAGCCCACCGGCGATACCTACCCCCAAGACCCCGCCAAAAGCATGGAAGCCATGCTCATCTGCGCCGCCGAAGAAGGCTACGTTCCCAAGCCGGACCCGCTGGCTTGAGGGGGGCGGGAAGCGTTGAACGAGAAGACAGTATTAGCCACCGATACTGACTTTTCAAACTTGCAAATACAAAATCATCATACATAACTTTCGAGAATCCGAGCCCCTATTGAATTTGCCGAATGGGCATGTCCACCAATGAACTGCGCGACATTTCCTGCGGATCTGAGACGCCGGTTTGATCCCCCAATGCGCTGTACTTGCCATACGCCGAAATGGGCCTTGTTTGTCTTTGTGGAGGGTAAATCTGTTTAGGTGTGGCGAAGAGATTGGTTCGTGCTAGGAGATGCAAACCATAGCGCTACAGTGGCACGCTGACTGGGAGCGCTAAGTACTGGAAAATTGATGGAAAATATGCGGATAGGCGAAATTCAGAGGGATATGCTGGCGTTTGAAGCTATGCATGCACCGATGGATGCCTATCGGTCGGGCATGTTGCCTCTCTTAAGCGATCCACTGGCTGCTTCGCTCCTGTCTCTCCCACCACTTAAACGTCTTGCGGGCATTGGCTTCTTAGGCGCAATCGACCATTTGCGGCATGGCTCAGGCCGTGCTGGTCATCGGCGTCGCCATAATCGGCTGGAACATTCGGTCGGGGTGGCGCGCCTAGCAGATATTTATGCTCGAACTGTAGACCTAGCAAACGACCGCCGTCGTTTGCTCATAGCTGCGTCGCTTTTGCACGACGTAGGACATGGACCGTTGTCGCACACTTTGGAACCAATTTTCTCGGATGCTTTTGGAATCGATCATCATAGTGTCACCCGTGACATCGTTACAGGTAATGCACGAAGGGGAGAGACAATTGCAGAGGTCCTAACTGACGCAAATGTGGATATTGAAGAGGTATTGGCACTAATAGACGGCACTCATGATGGAGATGTAGGATTTCTTTTTTCCAACCAGATCAATCTCGACACACTTGAGGGGATTACGAGGTGCAGAGCTTTTGTGGCACCTCGTCCGGCCTATGGTGGAGCCGAGAGGATTGTACATCTTTGGGCACGAGGCAGCGCTATGACCGAGAGTACCTTTGATGAATTCTGGCATCTGAAACATGATGTATATACTCTTTTTATAGGCGGTCCGTCTGGCGCAGCGCTCGATGTGCTTGCCCAGACTTATATGCGTGAGCACTTGTCGAAATTCACTCCCGAGGACTTCCTCCTATCAGAAACGACGCTTCTAAGGCATCATCGAGAGCTACATGGTTATCTAAAGGCCGCGGCTCGATCAGAAGATCTGCGTACACATGTTCCGAAAGCTTGGCTGAAGCAGGACGTCGAACGGCGCAAACGTAAATTCTTCGTCGAAGACGACACGCCGCTCATCAACCACAACACAATCGACCATCGTTACAAACAGACGAAAACGCGCAGTTTGATCACTTTGGCTGAACTATTGGAATGATCTAATGACCAGCATTAAACGACTTACGGAGGCAGGTTCGGTCGAGAAGGTTTTTGACCGCGTCCAAGCCGAAGCAGACCGTCAACTCGATATAATGCGCACGGCTGCGCGGGAAACCATTCCTGAGGATGCAGGCGTCATCGTGGGTGTGAACGGCTCGGTCGCGCGTCGAGAGGTAACGAGTGGCTCAGATGTCGACCTTTTCTTTCTCGCAACCGAGACTGATGCGGAAGCGGTTCGTTGGGTACAGGAAGCGTTCCGCGAGCGCTTGAAGGCGGACGGTGTGAAGATGCCGGCACACGGTGGTGTGTTCGAGAACCCGCTAACCGTGGCCCAATTGTTAGAAAATATAGGCGGGTATGCTGATACGAATGAGTTCCTCACACGGCGGATGCTGTACCTCTTAGAGGGAGAATGGCTGCACAACAGAGATGGCTTTCAGCGCATCCGCACTCGATTGATTAAACGCTATGTTGCTGACGATTTGGAAAACTCCAAGTTATGCAGGTACCTGCTCAACGATGTAATTCGATACTGGCGTACGATCTGCGTCGATTTTGAGGAGAAGACGGGAAGTGGAGACAAACCGCGTGCGATCCGACTGGTAAAGCTACGCTTTGCGCGAATGATGCTCTACTTTGGAGGCGTGGCGGCGATAGCACGCACGGGTGATCGACCTGCAGATGCGAAGCGGACAGTACTTTTGGAGGCGTTCGCAAAAGCACCCTCAGAGCGATTGAAAGACACGTTTGGCAAAACTGAAATGGAAGGACCGCTCGCGGATTACGCCACATTCCTAAACGCCATGAATGATCCAAATATTCGCTCATCTTTGGAGCAGGAAGGACACAACGGCATGGATACGGATGAGTATCGGGAGTTGGTTGACGTCGCGCGATCTTTCCGAGATGGATTAGAAGCTGCGCTTGTCGGGCCGAAGGGTTTACCCAATCAGATTGGCTCGGCACTGTTACTTTGACAGACAGCGAGCAGCAGCACCTCAACGCGTTTTACCAAAACGGTTGTTCTCTGTGTATCGGATTCGACCGGATTTAGTCCCCCAAAAGCTCAGACTCTCATTACGCTGCCGCTCGATAAATTGAGAGCTGTCGCGTCTAGCTAACAGATAGCGCCCACCCCTCCTGACACCATGCGTCAGCAGTCGCCCTTCACCTTTTGCGCGATGTTCTCCATATATCCCCCATGGCCAGAACTCCTCGCAAAACCGCCTCCCGTTCTTCGGGCCCTGCTAAACCGCAAGCTGATGCGATGCCGTCTGACGACGTGTTCTACCCGCAGGGCGGAGGCGCGCGCTCGAACATCGGGTTTGAAGAAGCACCGCAGGCTGATTTGACCGGTGCGCCAATCACCTCCGTGTCGCTGGAAGGCGGCGTGGAGGATTGGGCGCGGCAGATGGAAGAGGAAGCGGCCAAGGAAGCCCGCACCGAAGAGACGCGCCAGATCCGCAGCAAGGCGGGCAAACACCGGCGCAAGGCCAGCGGCCAGGAAGCGGCCTACGAAGAGCGCATGGCCGAAAAGGCCGCCAAGAAGGGCTCTAAAGGATCGGGCCGCAAGAAGACGGGGCCTGTGCCCGAGGTCGGCGACAAGCGCACTGGCAGCGGCTACATGATCGGCGGCTCCAACGACCCCAAGACGCGGGCAGAAGCGGGTCTGAACCCCGTTGCGGGCCTAGACATCGGACTGGAGGAAGCCGAAAAGCTGGCCTCCACCGGCGGCGTCACCGCCACGGTGGACGCCCTCACCAAGCTGATCTCCGAGGGCAATCCGCTGTTCAAGAATGGCGAGCGCTGGATGCCCCACCGGCCCGAGCGGCCGGAGAAATCCGAGGGCGGCGTGCATTTCGATCTGGTGTCGGACTACACCCCGGCCGGCGACCAGCCCACGGCCATCAAGGAGCTGGTGGACGGCGCCAACGACAATGAGCAGACCCAGGTGCTGCTGGGCGTGACCGGCTCGGGCAAGACCTTCACCGTTGCCCACGTTATCAAGGAAACCCAACGCCCCGCCGTGATCCTCGCGCCCAATAAGACGCTGGCGGCGCAGCTCTATGGCGAGATGAAGAGCTTCTTCCCCAACAATGCGGTGGAATATTTCGTCTCCTATTACGATTACTACCAGCCCGAGGCCTACGTGCCGCGGTCCGACACCTTCATCGAGAAGGAAAGCACCATTAACGAGCAGATCGACCGGATGCGCCACTCGGCCACCCGGTCGCTGCTGGAGCGGGACGATGTGATCATCGTGGCGTCGGTCTCGTGCATTTACGGCATCGGCTCGGTGGAAACCTACACCGCCATGACGTTCCAGATGAAAGTGGGCGACCGGCTGGACCAGCGGCAGCTGCTGGCCGACCTTGTGGCCCAGCAATACAAGCGGTCGGATATCAATTTCGTGCGCGGCACCTTCCGCGTGCGGGGGGACACGATTGAGCTGTTCCCGGCGCACCTGGAAGATCAGGCTTGGCGCATCTCCATGTTCGGGGACGAGATCGAGAGCATCACCGAGTTCGACCCGCTGACGGGCAAAAAGACTGGCGATCTGAAGCAGGTCAAAATCTACGCCAACAGCCACTATGTGACGCCGCGCCCCACGCTCAACCAGGCCATCAGCTCCATCAAGCAGGAGCTGACCATGCGCCTTGAGGAACTGAACGCCGCCGGCCGCCTGCTGGAAGCCCAGCGGCTGGAGCAGCGCACCCAATTCGACCTTGAGATGCTGCAGGCCACCGGCTCCTGCCAGGGCATCGAGAATTATTCGCGCTATCTGACAGGCCGCAAGCCCGGCGAGCCGCCGCCAACGCTGTTCGAATACATCCCCGACAATGCGCTCCTCTTCATTGACGAAAGCCACGTCACCATTCCGCAGATCGGCGCCATGTATCGCGGTGACTTCCGCCGCAAGGCGACGCTGGCGGAATATGGCTTCCGCCTACCCAGCTGCATGGACAACCGTCCCCTGCGCTTTGAGGAGTGGGACGCCAT
The DNA here is from genome assembly GCA_039815105.1 of Pseudomonadota bacterium. Classification (GTDB taxonomy): domain Bacteria; phylum Pseudomonadota; class Alphaproteobacteria; order Rhizobiales; family Rhizobiaceae; genus JBCBXA01. Next base: position 483 of record JBCBZX010000118.1, on the reverse strand, counting down.
GCGCCCGCAAACCACCGCCGTATCCGCCACCCCCGGCGGCTGGGAGATGGAGCAGTCCGGCGGCGTCTTTGCCGAGCAAGTGATCCGCCCCACCGGCCTAACCGACCCGCCGGTGGAGATTCGCCCCGCAAAGACCCAGGTGGACGATCTGCTGGACGAGGTGCGCGCCAACAACAAGCGCGGCTATCGCACCCTGGCCACCACGCTCACCAAGCGCATGGCCGAGGACCTGACGGAATATCTCCACGAACAGGGCATCCGCGTGCGCTACATGCACTCGGACATCGACACGGTGGAGCGTATCGAGATCATCCGCGACCTGCGCCTGGGCGCCTTCGACGTGCTGGTGGGCATCAACCTTCTGCGTGAGGGCCTCGACATTCCCGAGTGCGGACTGGTGGCCATTCTGGACGCGGACAAGGAGGGCTTTCTGCGCTCCGAAACCTCGCTCATCCAGACCATCGGCCGCGCCGCGCGCAATGT
>JBCBZX010000434.1:0-2055 GCA_039815105.1 Pseudomonadota bacterium | reverse complement strand
GTAGATACTTTGCCGCACCGCAGAAGTCGGACGAGAACTTTAAGCGGCTTTTTGCTCGTTTAGCGGCAGCAGGTGCAGGCCGGCCTGTTGACAAGCAGGGGTTTGCCGATGGGCCTTGGACGCCCGAAACCTTGGCAGAGGAAATCTCATCAATCGAGGCCAATGAAAAAGGTATCGAGACGCGCGCCGTTCAGGTCTGGTTTCAAGATAACTACAACGGCATCAGCGATACCAACATTCATTGGCTGGCCCGGGTCTTCGGTTGTGGCGACCCGGAGGCAACGAGCCAATGGCAAGCCGAGTTACGTGCAGCTAAAGATCGGCTCGCGAAGGAGCGGCGGGAACAGCGCAAGAAATCCGGCGAAACACATGGTAGTGCTAAGGCGCAGGCCCCTGACAAGCGCCAGATCATGCAGGAAACCGAACCCATCTATACATCACCAGAAGCAACAAGGGGTGAAATCAACGTGGAACCCACCCTGCCGTCGCCAATCGGCGACGCCCCTCGCTCAGGGTTCAGCATCGCAAGAAAAACGGAAGCGATGTTCGGGAGCGAAAGCTCCCTCACGTTGCCGCTGGTCGTGTTCACATGTGCATGCGCTTTGGCCCTGATCGCCTTTACGCTGAACATCCATAGTGTCCTGTATATGCCCGACGACGGTCCTACCCGGCAAGTCGGCTTTCTCTGGGCACCCAACTGGACCATTGTCTTTGTCGCCCTCCTGCCCCTTTTCTTGGCGATCTTAGTGGAGCACCTGAATTGCTGGTTGGAGGAGTGGCGTCCGAGACTCCTTTCTCTCGTTCCATCGGGTCGTACAGTTCGCTCCTGGGATCACGGCCTCACGAGAGCGTCTTATTCCTTTTGGGTGACCTTCTTTGTCACAGTGATCATAGCCTCGGCCTACAATTGGACCGCAACGCACCTCATTCCTTTGCTACAAGGTGATCCCGGCGGCTGGCCGATGGATTGGGGTCGCATTGCGATCGTTGAGCCCGACCAGATTTCGATCCCATCCGCGATCATCTTCAGTGCCCTTGTTTTCACCTACAATGGCTTCACCGCGTATCTGTTCTTTGCAGGGCATATCTTTATGCATCTTATGAAGAGCGATTTCGTGTTGATCATGAAATCAATCGAAGTCGACGATCAGCGGGCAGTTTCAACCGAAATTGAGCAGACAAGTCATCGCCTGATGACAGGAATTTTCCGATGTACAGCCCTTGGTCTCGCCATCACCATCATGATGAAGCTCCAATCAAGCTTTCTGCAATCAGGTGCGGTGGATATCCTTGAGTGGCTTTGGGGAGACATCCAACTGATCTTTGGCGAGGGAACCAACGTCGAAACCGGATTGGCTGCGCAGAGTATCGCGCCAGGTTTCATCTACAGTTTTCTGTGCGTGGTGGCGATTGCGGGTACATTCGCAAGCGCTCAGCTGAAAATTCGCATGGAGCTGAGCCGCGTCACCAAGATCAAATACGCCGGTTTGTGGACCCCTTGGACATCCATGAACATCTGCATGACGATGTTGATCGCCAGTTATTTTGCCATTGGGGTTCTCCCAGGCTTCACGGTTTTGCTCCTGTTGTCCTTGCTGACGACGGTCTACGCGTTCAGCAAGTCCGCTGAGCGTGAAACATTCGCAATTGCTTAAAGGATCTCCCGATGGACAAAGCACCAGTCTTCCCAAAGGTGGCTGAAGGTCCACAAAACGTCAGTGCATATTGGACCACTGCTGACGACGGGCTGAAAATCCGGGTGGCACATTGGCCAAGTCCACATGCCGCCATGGGAACCATTTTCATCTTTCAGGGCCGTACAGAGAATATCGAGAAGTATGGCAGAGCCGTGGCTGAGTTTCCAAAATGTGGGTTACGACGCATTTGCCTTGGACTGGCGCGGTCAAGGCCTTTCCGATCGACTCACGGATGACCGCATGCTCGGCCATGTTGGGCGGTACGCCGACTATCAGAAAGACGTCGCTGCCTTCCTCGAAGCCGCGCAGGACCTGGACCCGCCAAAGCCATGGTTCCTGTTTGGGCATTCGCTCGGCG
>JBCBZX010000006.1:0-22847 GCA_039815105.1 Pseudomonadota bacterium | reverse complement strand
CCCGCTATAGCCACGACTGAAGTGGAGTCGGTTGCCATGGTCCCGGACGATGCCTGAGAAAAAATGGCATTGCACATCAGGCAGCTCCAAAGTTGTGCCCGTCTTCCAATAACCGCCAGACTGGGTGAAACAGGTGCTCCCCCAACCCTGACCGCCCTTCGACCACTGCAACGCAGCTTTCAGCAAATCAAAAATGCCCCCCGGCGTTAGCCCGATAAATCGGCGGTCCCGGCATTCATAGTGAAGGCCGCATTGCAAATGATCCTGGAGATTGGCACCAATCTCCCGCATCGGTTTTCGAACGTCGATGCCCAGCGCTCGCAGCATGTCCGGTGGACCGAAGCCAGAGCGTTGCAAAATCGATGGCGACCCGAATACGCCAGCCGCCAAGATCACCTCATGACGAGCCCGATAGTCGTATGTTTTTTCGCCACGGTAGCCGACCACGCCGACCGTTCGGCCATCTTTCACAAGCAAGCGATCGACCGACATTCTTGTTTCGATATGTGGACGAAGACCGGCAGGACACGCTTCGAAAAACGCGGCCGCAGTGCAGCGGCCACCAGCGCGGCCAACATCGGCATATTGCGTGAACCGGAATGGACCGACGCCTTCTGTAAAGTGGCCATTTAGGTCATCGATCAATGCAAAGCCTGCTTCCGCCGCGGCATCGAAGAACAGCTTATCTGCCCCAATGTCTGATTGGCATCGGGAGATATGGATGGGGCCATCGCGACCATAGGGCCCGTCTGCGCTGTCTGTCGCACGTTCAAGCGAATGGAAAACCGGCAGCACGTCCGCCCAAGCCCAGCCAGCACAGCCGAGCGCCTCCCACCCATCATAGTCCTGAGGGCGGCCACGAAGGTAAATCATGCCATTGATGGCGCTGGATCCACCCAGGCATTTGCCGCGCGGTTGATATCCCCGCCGGTTCGCCATTTCGGCCTGAGGCGCGGTGGAGAAGGCCCAATTGTTGAGCCCGGGAAAACGGGGAACCTGAAAAGCGTTTGCGAGCGGCATTCGTGTGGCCAGCCCACGGCCAGCGCCACCTGCTTCCATCAAGCACACGCTGTGGCCTGCTTGGGCAAGGCCGGCGGCTGCCGCGCATCCTGCGGAACCACCGCCAATGACCAGATAGTCAAAATACCTTGCCTGGTCTGATATCTTAGCTTCGATTGTCATTACATCCGCGTGTCAGCACAGCCTGTCCCGCCAAAACACAACGACAGGTCAATATTGTGAAAGCAACAGTTCGGTTTGCTGTGAGAGATCACAACTCCATCAAATTCATTTCACTTCGAAATACTGTCCCCAATTGGGGATAGTTTTTCCAAAAATACACAATCAGGCTGAGCGCAGCTTATTCTGGGAGCCAGCCATGAAAACTCTTCGCACCGCTATATGCGCCACGGCACTGACCGCCTTGAGCGCACCATCCTTTGCAGCTTCATCCGACATCTTGTTTGTGCTTGATGGGTCCGGTTCCATGTGGGGCCAGATTGACGGCACGGCCAAAATCGCAACTGCAAAGTCAACCATGGGCCAGCTCATAGACAACGTACCTGTCGACGCGCGCCTTGGACTGATGACCTATGGAACAACATCCAAAGACAGCTGCACAGATGTAAGTGTGATGAACGATATTGGTGCCGATCGTGAGGCGATTAAGGCCAGTATCGCCGGCGTGACACCCCTTGGCAAAACGCCGATTCAGAAATCGCTCATCGATGGCTTGAACGCATTGCAAGGGTCGGAACCATCTGATGTGCAGAAGTCGCTGGTGCTGATCTCCGACGGTATTGAGACCTGTGATGGGGACCCGTGTGCGGTTGCAGCCACAGCCCAGGAGCGCGGTGTTGATATGCGTGTTCACGTTGTGGGCTTTGACGTTGATGGCGACGCGCGTTCACAACTTGAATGCATTGCCGATGCCGGCGGTGGCCAGTATTTCGACGCCTCCGATACAGATGGCTTCAAGAATGCGATGGCCGCCGTCGTCCAGGTTGCTCAGGCCCAGCCCGAACCTGAGCCCGAACCTGAGCCCGAAGCGGTTGAAGAACCTGCAGGCCCAACCATTACAGAATTTTTCCGTGATGATTTCGATGGAACGGAATTGGCAGAGCATTGGGCCATCGAAGGCGCTGATCCTGACAGTTTCATTGTCGAGGATGGTGTTCTGACAATGTTGTCGACAGCTAATAGCGGCTTTGGCGCCGAGGAGCCGATCAATCTGATTACATACACCGGCGAGCTTCCATCCGTTGATTGGGACATCAGCATCACTTTCACCGGTGAACTGTCTGCCACCCGCAACCGTCTTCAGCTTGGTCTGCGTAAGGACCATCAGAGCCATATGAACGCGACGTTTCTTGGGGACGATAGCACGATCTGTCAGTCTACACGCTTGGTGAACACAAAGGTGTCAAACGGCACCGAGGAAAGCGTTGAGCGAATTTATCGTGGTGATCCAAGTCGCGGGAATTGCTATACAAGATTTGCCTTGGGTGCCGAGGCTTGGAGTGCGATTGTTGCGGACCATGAAACGATACCCACGGTGCTGACTTTTTCCAAACGAGGACGCAGCTACACCGCAACCATGACGATGGATGGCCTCACCACGGAAGATGGCGAGCCCTACATTATCACAACCGACCAATTCACTTCGTTGCGCTCGCCAGGAGATCTCAGCTTTTCTGTGGATCGCCCGCCAGCGCGCATCGGCCAATCAACCGGCGAAGTTCTGCTGTTTATCGACTCTTTGGTAATCAACACAGTTGAACAGCCATGATGCAGAGGCTCGCATGTCTCGGATTGGCGCTGAGCGTGTTGTCTCTCGCGCCAACCGGCATTGCACTGGGCCAGCAGCTTGATCTGCCAGTCATCGAGAAGACCGAAGGCGATCTGGACACATGTGCGCTGGCGGAGGTTCACGGTCTCAATCCGAATGGCGATGGGTTCCTCGCCGTTCGGTCCGCACCGGGAACGGAATATCGCGAACTGGACCGGGTCTACAATGGGAATCGGGTCTGGGTGTTTAATCAAGTCGGTGACTGGTTTGGCATCGTCTACGGCGTCGATGAAGTCGATTGCAGCCCCATCAATGGCAATAATCCCGTGCGCGCCGATGGCAAACAAGGATGGGTGCATCAGAACTGGGTTCGCATTATCGCAGGCTAAAGCAAGGTGCTGACACGATGTTTTTGCCACCAGTTCAACCCCATTGAGTGACCGGTCAACGCTAAGGCAAAGATCATGATCCCAAAATCATTCCGCGGCCTTGCAACCACTGCCTTGCTGACGGGCAGCGTTTCGATGATGGCCGTTGCGCCCACGGGCGCGGGCCAGACGGACCAAGCGGCCATTGGACGTGCCAAACAGGCCTATGACGACGCAAAAGCACTATGGCAAAAGGATCGTGATCAGGTTCTGGCTGGCATTCGCGAGGTCCAGAAGCTGGAAGCCGAACGTGATCGCTTGGAGAAAGAGGCGCACGCTGCATGGGTCGGTGCTAATCGTGAAATCGATGAAGCTGAGCAGGAGCGTGCCGCCCAAACAGCTGCCGATGAAGAAGCGCTTGCGTCACTGGAGGCGCGATACCAGGCGCTCGACAAACAATACAATGCGCTGGCGACCGAACATGCCAACTTGCTCAATACCTACGCAAGCGGAAAGACCAGCCGTGTTGAAGGCCGAAGAGCAGCACGAGTTCTGGACGAGCTCCGTGATCTTTCGGACCAGAAAATCAAGATTGGCTATGAGAGAGCCGACTTGATCTTGGCAGCATCTGATCGCTCGCGGGAAAGCGGCAATCGCATCTACAATCTGAAGCAGTCTCGACCCAGCCAGTTTGAGGTCAATCGGATAAGGCGCGAGTTCTCTGCAACGCTAGAAGACCAAGCCGATATACCCAGTGCCTATGATTTGGAAAACGATGAAGATCGCGTCCACGAAGCAGGCATGCGCTATTTGTCAGCCTTGCTGGCAGCGCCTCCAAACCATGTCGAGGCGGTTGAAGCGACCCTCAACGGCCGAGTGGTGTACAGCGCAAATTGGACGCAGGATGCAAATCAACGCCGTGGTGTGAGCGATGATGAAAGGGCGGCCCTCGACGCCAAGATCGCCGAACTCACCAAGCATCGGGACATTATCCAAAAAGAATTGGCACCGTTCCTGCAAGACAAAGCGCGCCTGCGTGAAGCGCTAGAAGAGGCCCATGGCGACTATGCCTATCATACTGAAACCATTTTCGAGAACGAGATAAACCTCCTCTATTTCAACTTCGCCGTTGAGGCGTCAGCGGTTGTGGTCGGTGCGGTGCTTTCGGGCGGTGTCGCCGTACCGGTCATGTATGGCGCTGGCGAACTTGTGGGAAAGAGCGTCAAGCCCGCCGCACGCAAAGTCGCCGCCGATACAACGGCCATCATGTCAGATGTGTTTTTGCGGTTGGCAAAGAAGGCCAATGGAACACCTCTGCAAAAGACAACGCGCGCGGCCGCTGAACTCATCGGAAGGATACCCGAGGAAGCCCGTGATGACGTCATTAGCTCTTTGACAGACGCTGGTTTTAAAGTTGGTGAATTCGGTTTGGCCAAGAAAGCCGGTAGCACTGTTGGCGGGGATGTTGATCCGCTGAACGCCCTGGGACTGCGTCGATGGAAGGAGGTTGTTCTCAGCGATTCCATCGAGCTTGCGGTCACCGACGGCGCAAACATCGCAGCTGTCATTGGCGCAGGCAAATTGGTGCCACGCGTAACATTTTCTGAAGCCGCGCAATCCGTTGGCCTCGCTCTTGCGGCAACCGCTCTCAAGGCGGGCGCTACAGAAGTTACCGATAGGACTCGAGACTCGCACATCTACGGCTATCGCGAGGCGCAGATTCGCTTTGCCTTGGCTCGTGAAGCCTTCATCAAGGCGTCAGCGGTTGCACGCGGGCTTGAGCATGCCAAGGCACAACTGACGCAAAAAATCGAAGCTCTGGAAGTATTGCGCGACAATGGCCGCGGCCCCCGGCAGTTGGGCATTTCGGTCAACGAAACGCTTGATGCCGAAGAAGTGGAAACAGTCGGCACGTTTGATATACGCATTCAGTTTTCAAACGAACTGGATAGCCCGCCATCGATTTCGGCACCGGGGGTCACGTTTGCTGAGCCGGAAAAATCCTTTGAAGATGGCCGCGTTTGGAATGTCGAGATCGCCTACGTCGCCGACGCCGACAGGCGCGCGTCGATCCCATTGACGATTTCTTTGAGTGATGGGGAAGCGCCCTTCTCACATCTGGATAGCCAACCGCGCACAACGGCAAGACTGGCCAGTTTGGGCATTGAAGGATGGGTCAATTTTGAGAAGGGGGCCGATCAAAACCACACATTGCGCCTGAAGCCAGCCGCCGAAGATGAGGAGACCACGCCAGAAGACACGCCACCTGTCGATATGGCAGACATTGCCGGTCTGTGGCGCTTCGAAGACGGTGTAACTTGGCGCATCGAAACGCAGGGCGGCTTCGACATCGTCAAACCGACCGCAGTCAAAGCCATTGACCTTCGAAAGGAGATCGAAGCGCTGTCGGAAGAAATCGATGGCCAAACCCAAGCTCACCGCGTTTATGTCTGGCGCAGCTTTGAAGATCCGACGGACGTTCTGGAGCACACCCGCATCCGCAATGTCGACCGCGAAGTTTATGAGTTTGTTGGTGAGGATGTCTCTGCTGAATTCAAGCCGAAGATTGAGGCCATGAAGAGCCAACTGGCGTCCAAGCGTGCAACGCTCGCCGCAGCGCTGGAAAAGAAAACAACTGACCAAGTCGCTTATGATGATCTGCGTTATGGTGCGGGCATACCGGTTCGCATCACAGTCCGCGATGGGGACTGTGTCTTTCTCATCGACACGGCCTACTTTGACGGCAAGACGCTCGGCTATGACACCACACTGGATCGTCTTTGCCGGTTCAACGAAGAATTGCCCGCCAACGTGAAGTCAGAGCTTATGTCCGGTCGATACCCTCGTAACCTGATGGGAATGTTGACGCTCAAGCACCCAGATGACGGGTCGCCAACGGTACTCGATGGTGAATTTTGGACCCGATATGTCCATCATTCATCGGCGAGCATAACCAGGGTCACCGAATTGACGAAAACCAACCCGAGGCAGGCAGTGCGCGTGCCTGCATCTGAGCAAAATGCAGTGGACTGAAGCTCAGTCAGAACACAGAAACGAGACCGTGTTCGCGGCGCACATGCCAGCGCCTCATCAGGTGCGAAATCCATAACGCAACCATGGCCTGCTGGAGCGTGCATGCACCCACATCAAAACTGATCGACAACCGATACACCTGCGGACGCGAAATGACCCATGGACGTCAGGGCAGCCTCCAGCTCGGTGAGGGCCAATCGCCTTGAGACCAATTGCTCTAAGTCCAACTGTCCGGACTGGATTGTTTTGAACAAACCCTCAAACCCGCTGGGGCTCATGCCTCGGGAACCAAGAATGCTGATCTGACGCCCATAAACGAGATCAAGCAGCGGCAGGGACTGCACTGCATGATCACCAATTGGAAACCCGATTTGCAAGTGCCGCCCGGCCTTTCGCAGACTGCGCAATGAGTTCTGAAACGTCTGGGTGTGGCCAAGCGCATCCATGGAGACATGTGCCCCGCCATCGGTGGCATCATGGATGGCTTGCGCCAACATCTCGCTCGACTGATTGTGAGGCTGGATGCACACATCCGCGCCCAACTGCCGAGCCAGGCTGAGGGCTTGCGCATTTGTGTCCACGGCGACCACGCCGGCGCCCGCCGCCTTTGCAATTGCGATTGCCGACAGGCCAATACCACCGCAGCCATGGACGCACAGCCACTCATCCGCCTTCAAGCAGGCGCGTTCTGCCAGCGCCCGATAGGCGGTGGTCACACGACACCCCATGCCGGCGGCATGAACGAAATCCATTTCATCGGGCAATCTGACCAGGTTGAAATCGGCTTTCGGAACAGAAACATATTGGGCGAACGCGCCCCAACGGGAGAAGCCCATCACCTCCTGATGGTCACACAGGGTCGAGTGCCCCGAGCGGCAATCATGGCACGTTCCGCACCCCAAAATGAAAGGCGCCGTCACCCGTGCACCGGGCTTCCACTTGGTCTCGGGCCCGGCCTCCAGCACTGTGCCGGCCATTTCGTGGCCCATGACATGGGGGAATGTCAGGCTGGGGTCGGCACCGTTCCATGCGTGATAGTCCGACCTGCACACCCCACACGCTTCAACTTTGACAACCACACCATCGGCCGCGCAATCAGGATCATCGACAGTCTCTATACTGATCGGACCTCTGAAGGAGTTGAAAACGGCGGCTCTCATGTTTTCCACTCCCAGGGCTCAGATGATGCTCTTCGCAGGTTGGCATCAAATCGACAGATTGACTGTGTTCGAAAATCGCAGTTTGGCAAAGATGAATTGGCAAACCTGATTTTGCAGACTCCACTTCGGACGCATGGACACATGGCTCACCCCGTGCTGGCCCTAACCTCGCAATTTCTGCCCTGTCGGATCAAATGGTGGCTCGCGCAAGATCCGGGCGGGGTGCGGCTTGCCGAGCACTGATACATGCACGGTTTCATGCTTTGCATAATCGGCTTTCAGATAACCCAGAGCCAGCGACTTGCCGACGCCAAACCCATAGGCGCCTGAGGTCACGTGCCCCGCAGGCGTGCCGTCTTCAAGGAAAATGGGTTCGCCGCCGGTGGCGTCCGCCTGGCTGGCATCCGTCTCGTCAGCGTCCAATTCAAAGATGGTCAGCACTTCGCGCGGGCTCTGCGCCAGAACATCTTGGCACGCAGCCTTGTTCAGAAAATCCTTGTCCATTTTGACAAGCCGGTCGAGACCAACTTCGTGGGGCCAATATTCGGGCGAATATTCCCGGCCCCAGCTGCCATACCCTTTTTCAACGCGCAGGCTCATCAGAGCGCGACTGCCCACGGGGCCTCCGCCAAGCTTGGATGCAGCTTCAAGCAGGGCTTCGTACAGTGCCTGCTGATCGTCCAAATCGCAGTGCAGCTCCCACCCCAAATCACCGGTGAAAGACACGCGCAAAGCCGTCAGGTCGATGCCGGCAAGCGTCAAGCGACGTGACCGCATGAATGGAAAATCCTCATTCTCCAGGGATGTGTTGGTGAGCGATTGCAAGGCGGCACGCGCCTTAGGGCCCGCCACGTTGAAGCCGCACATCTGTTCCGTGACGCTTTCAAAGCTCGTCCCATCGGGCAGAGGCACTTCGTTGAAAAAGCGCTGGTGGAAGCGTTCCGCCATGCCGGAGCCAATGATCAGGAATTCGTCATCGGCGATGCGCGTGACGGTGAAGTCCCCCGCAATGCCGCCACGCTTTCCGATCAGGGGTGTCAGGCAAGAGCGCCCAACCTGCTTGGGCATATGATTGGCGAAAATGGAATCCAGCCATGACTGTGCCCCGGGGCCCTTGGCCCGATATTTCGCGAAATTGGAAATATCGATCACGCCGACCTGCCCACGCAGCATCTCGCTTTCACGCCGCACCGGCTCATGCCAGTTCTGGCGGGTAAAGCCAACGGTTTCGGTCTGTGGCTCACCTTCTGCCGCGAACCAGAGCGGATGCTCCCAACCATAATTGAGGCCAAACAAGGCACCCATTTTGGACTGCATCTCATGTATGGGGCGTTTGCGAACAGGCCGCCCTGCCTGCCGCTCTTCATTTGGGAAGTGAATTTTGAAGCGGTTGGCATATTGATCTTCAACGCGCTCTTTGGTGAAAGCCTTGCCGGCCCAATGGCCGTAGCGGGCCATGTCCCATCCAAACAGATCAAGGGTTGGTTCACCCTCCACGATCCATTCTGCACAATGGCGCCCGATGCCACCAGACTGGGAGAAGCCCGGAATGATGCCGTTGCAACAGAAGTAGCCAGGCAGTTCAGGCACCGGGCCAAGCAGAACGGCGCTGTCCGGCGACCAGATCATCGGACCATTGATCACGCGCTTGATGCCGGCCTCGCCAACGGCCGGAACACGGTCGATGGCCCGCATCATATTGTCTTCAATACGCTCCAGATCATCAGGGAACAATTCGTGCCCGAAATCCTGCGGCGTGCCGTCTTCAGCCCAAAAGCGCACGTCTCGCTCATAAGCACCCACCAACAGCCCCTGACCCTCTTGGCGCAAATAATACTCGCCATCACGGTCAGCCACCGATGGAAGGCGTTCGCCCCGAGCCGCTATTTCGTCGATGGTATCTGTCACGAAATATTGGTGCTCAGTGGGCAGCAATGGCAGTTCAAGGCCAGCCATGGCAGCCACCTCACGACCCCACAAGCCAGCTGCATTGATGATCCAAGGCGTTCGAATATCGCCTTTGGTGGTGCGCACAATCCAGCTGCCATCGGGTTGTGCTTCGGTGGCCGTAACAGGCGTAAACCTGTAGATCTCCGCCCCCCTATTGCGCGCGCCTATGGCGTAGGCATTGGTGACGCCTGACGGGTCTACGTTGCCACCATCGGGTTCAAACATGATACAGCGAACGCCGTCATAATTCACCAACGGGTGCAAACGCTCGGCCTCATCCCGCGAGACTTTGTGAAAATTCATGCCATAGCGGCGGGCCTTTGCCTCCTGCAGATGGAGCTGGTGTTCCCGCTCCTCGGTTTGCGCCAGATACAGGCTTCCGGGCTGGAAGATGCCACACCCCTGCCCGGTCTCTCTCTCAAGATCCGCATAGAGCTGCATGGTGTAATGCTGCAGACGCGAGATGTTCGTGGAGTCATGCAGCCCATGAATGTTCGCCGCGGCATGCCATGTCGAACCCGACGTCAGTTCGTCGCGTTCGAGCATCACCACATCCGACCATCCCAGCTTCGCCAGATGATAGAGGATGGAGCAGCCAATGACCCCGCCGCCAATTACAACCGCTTGCGCATGCGTTTTCATGAAGTTCAGTCCGCTTGTCTCGTTGCGCCCATGTCAGGTGCATTTGATTTTATTGAAATGAGAATATCGAGCTCGCCCCATTGCGCCCCGGCAGGCCGCCTATGGTTCACCCGCCCCAATTTCTTCCCGGCGGTGAGCCACATAGGCGTCCAGCTCCTCGCGGACCGCCGGGTCCATCGTGGGTTCGGTATATTCTTCAAGCGCTTTTTGCCAAATCTCGGTCGCGCGCTCGAGCGCATCCTTACCGCCGGCCAATTGCCAGTTTTCATGGTTCTGCCAGTCGGACAGGATGGGCTGATAAAAAGCCGTCTCGTAACGCTCCATCGTGTGTGGCGCGCCGAAGAAATGGCCACCCGTGTTCACAGACGCGATCGCATCAAAGCCCAGATCGTCATCAGTAAAGGGAATTGGCTTGAGAAATTCCATCATGTTCTGAAGAATCTCGACATCTAAAACCAGCTTCTCAAACGAGGACGTCAGCCCGCCTTCCAGCCAGCCGGCCGCGTGGTAGATCATGTTTCCGCCACCCATCACCGCGCCCCATGTGGACATGCCTGTTTCATAAGCGGCCTGCAGATCAACGGCGTTGGACGCATTTGCATTGGATGTTCGGTAGGGCAGCTTGTACCTGCGTGCCAATTGGCCGGCGATCAAATTGGCTTTGGTGTTTTCCGGTGTGCCGAAAGCCGGGGCTCCCGTGCGCATGTCAACATTAGACGTGAACGCGCCATACATCACCGGAGTACCGGGATTGACCAATTGGGTGAGCACGATGCCGAACAAGGCCTCAGCATTTTGCTGCGCAAGCGCCGCCGCCAAGGTCACAGGCGTCATGGCACCCATGAGCGTGAACGGCGTTATGGTGACGGGCTGGCCATGCTTGGCCATCGCAATCAGGCCTTCACCCATCTGATCGTCAAACAGGCGTGGTGAATTGACGGAGATGATGGTGATGACGCCGGGTTCAGCGGCCATCTCTTCCTTGGTTGCGCCGCGGGATATGCGCATCATTTCAATGCCATCGGTTGCACGGCCCGCGCCAATGGCGGTGCAGTGGAAACACAAATCACTGAGGGTCAGATTGGCCCGATAGGTGTCGAGGTGCCGCGAGTTGGCCGGCAGCTCCATGGGCGCAAGAACCTGATTGCCGATAAGGTGGATCGCATTGAAATGGTGGGCGAGCTTTATGAAGCGCTCATAATCCGGCATGTTGCCAGAACGCCGACCGTTCACCCGGTCATGCACATTTGGAGGTCCAGCCACGAGGCCAAACGTCAGATAATCGTCGCCAATATGAAGCTGTTTGTCCCGGTTGCGCGACGTCAGCGTGAAGGAGCTTGGTGCAGTCGCCAGCGCCGCGTCCACAATGGTCTCGTCAAAACGGATGACCTTCTCGCTTCGATCAACCTTCGCGCCGGCCTTCTCAAACAAGTCCATGACATCGTCGCCCATGACGCGAATGCCCAGTTCGGACAGAATGCGCATGGAAGTCTTGTGGATCGCTTCGAGCTTTTCAGGGTCAAGCAGCTCAGTGGGAGCGTAAGAGCGGCGCACACTTTGCCAGGGTAGTTGCGCAATGGCTTTGTTGCCGCGAGAGGACTTTGAACTCCGTCCGCCGCCCCTAGCGCCCCGTCCACCACTTCGTCCACCGCTTCGTTCTTCTCGCGCCATATCGGCCTCCCCCTCGGCGCAACACGACCTCACAAAGCCTGTTTTTCTCTGCCGGTGACCACGTTAGATTTAGTCATTGCAAGCGTCATCCCTAAAAATACAATTATGGATAAAAAAAATGTTGTCATGAACCAGAATTCGTTGTTACCGAATGCCCACGAAGGGATGCTTGCTTGAACCGACCACCACCACCCCTGAACCTTGTGCGCTCCTTTGAGAGTGCCGCGCGCCACCTTAGCTTCACGCTGGCGGCCCGCGAGCTCGGCTTCACGCAAGCAGCGATCAGCGGGCATGTCCGTTCGCTGGAGCATTATATCGGCCAACAGCTTTTCCATCGGAACGCGCGCAGCCTTGCGCTCACCGAAACAGGCAAAGCGTTTCTACCGACATTGCGTGATGCCCTGAGCCAAATAGATGCGGCCACCGAGGCGATTGCAACCACACGCCGCGGCGAGCAGATCATCATCAGCTGCCCGGTAAGCCTTGCGGAAAGTGTTGTCGTGGGCCGGGTGCACGGCTTCCTGAAAGACAATCCGTCGGTTCGGATCTCGATCCACGGAGCGGTTTGGGAAAATGCCAGCGAGGCCGTTGCAGACTTGAAACTGTCCTTCCAGCGTAACGACGAAGCGGAACCCAACGCCCAACTTTTATCGCTTGAACGCCTTGTACTGGTGTGCAGCCAATCCTGGAGGGACCGGCTCAGCGAAGGGTTGTCCTTCAACGAAATGCCGATCATCTCCATTTTGGGCCGCCACGATTATTGGGACACTTTTGTTGAAGGCCTCGAAGACATGCAGGAGCTGGCGCACACCCGCCACCATGCGAACTCGCTCAATATCGCCATGGAGATGGCCACCCACGGCTTTGGCGCCACGGTAACGTTAAGCAGTCTTGCCAAATCCTATATCAATCGAGGGCTGGTGGTGGAGCCCCTCGATCACCGCCCCAAAAGCCCCTGGGGTTGTTACATCACCCCCGGCAGTGGCGTTCTGAAACCGGCCAGCAGCCGACTGTTGCGGTGGTTGACGCAGAACGGGTCCGCGCACAATAGTCAATGACAGGGCTGAGCCCAGATTCACCAACAGCCCGAGTGGACCATGAGCAATGTAAAATTGGTGGGCGTTGCCCAGGTTGAAAGCGCAATCGGCGAGGTGGACCTGAATATCGATCACCATTTGCGGTGGATCGAAAAGGCCCGGGCGCAAGACGTTGAAGTGCTGGTTTTCCCGGAAGTTTCCCTCACTGGCCACCACGGCGGCATCACGCTCCTTTCATCGGCCATGCGGCGGGATGATGCCAGATTGCAGCGCCTGGCAGATGCCAGCGGACCTATGATGACCATTTTGGGCTTCATCGAAGAAGGTCCAGCGGCGCAGTTCTACAATTCCTGTATCGCAGTGCGCGATGGCCAGATCGTCCACCTTCACCGCAAGATCAATATTCCCAATTATGGACTGCTCGAAGAGGGCAAGCACTATGCCACCGGGCGGTTTGTGGAGACCTACCAGATGGATGAAGATTGGCGCATGGGCCTTCTCATCTGTGCTGATTTGTGGAACCCGGCACTGGCAAATCTGGCATTCCTGCACGGCTCGACATTGTTGATTTCACCCATTTCTTCAGCGCGGGAGGCGGTGGGAGCAGAGTTTGACAATCCGACAGGCTGGAAGATCGCAACGCAATTCTACTCCATGGTGTATGGCGCTCCGACAATTCTGGCGAACAGGTGTGGCGTCGAAAATGATCTCACATTCTGGGGTGGATCGCGCATCGTCGACCCCCATGGCCGAGAGCTTGCGGTGGCCGGAGACGGCGAAGAGCTTATCACCGCACAACTCGACTACGATGCCGTGCGCCACGCTAGAACATTGCTCCCCACCGTCAGGGACAGCAATTTTGCCTTGGTTCAACGCGAGACGAACCGCCTGGGCGGCGTTCTGGGCATACCTGAAGACTTCCTGAGGGACTGATATTTTCGGCCCATTGAGGCGCTGCCAGTGTGAAGCCAAATGGCTCCATGCGCCGTAGATTCTTTATGCCGTGACGTGATTTTCTTTTTTTGTCGGCCTGCGACAACCAATGCAGTCTTTCGCCCAAACTTACGGGGCAGCTCACGCCTCGCAACTCAGGGAGACGTGAATATGAACTTCAAAACTACAAGAAACTGGCTGGGCGCAGCAGCCATCGCTGCAATGTCCTTTGGAACCTCAGCGGCCATGGCCGATGAGATCGTTGTCGGGGGCAAAAACTTCACCGAGCAATTGCTCCTCTCTGAAATGACAGTACAATTGCTGGAAGCGAAGGGTTTTGAGGTTTCGAAAAGCGATGGTCTGGGCTCCACCGTTCTGCGCCAGGCGCAGGAAAATGGTCAGGTCGACCTGTATTGGGAATATACCGGCACGTCGCTGGTGACCTACAACAAGGTCGAGGAGAAACTCGACGCTGATGCGACGCTTGCCAAAGTGCGGGAATTGGATGGCGCCAAAGGATTGACTTGGCTCGACCCTTCGTCTGCCAACAACACCTATGCGTTTGCGGTCAAAACAGGCGACTCGGACACTGAGGGCGTCAATTCCCTCTCCGATCTCGCCGCCAAATTTACTGACGGCGATGGCGTTGATATCGCGGTGAACGCCGAATTTCCGCGACGCCCGGACGGCCTCCCCGGCGTTGAAGAAACCTATGGCTTTGACGTCAGCCGCCGCAACCTCAAGAGCATGGAGTCGGGCCTGACTTATCAAGCACTCAATGAGGGCCAGGTGGACGTGGCATTGGTGTTCGCCACCGATGGTCGCATCAAGGCCTTCGACTTCCGTGTGTTGGAAGACGATAAGGGCTTCTTCCCGGCCTACGCCATTGCGCCGGTTGTCCGGACAGAAACGCTGGAAGCCAATCCAGGCTTGGCCGCACCGCTAAAAATGATGGCCGATGCCATCGATGATGCCACTATGCAGGCGCTGAACGCACAGGTGGATGTGGACAAAAAGACCATTGAGGAAGTGGCGACAGCCTTCCTCACCGAGAAAGGCCTTTTATAGAGCCCTTCAAGACTGATATCGCAGCACGATATTCAGGTGACCACCGGCTCTGCGGCCGGTGGTCTTTTTGTTTCCAGGCCAGCCTTGCACGACCCCATATTTGCTTTGCCATGACCCGTTTTGCATCTGGTTGACGGTTTGTCGCAGAGGGGCAAGCCTTGTCATCTGCCGGACACACATCAGCCGGCTCGGTGATGGGGAGCCGACGCAAGACCATGGAAACGATCAGCTTCATCATCGCCAATTTCGGGAACATCCTCGAACTGACACTTCAGCACATCGCGATCGTTTCTGTGGCAGTGGGGCTTGCGATTTTGACCGGCGTGCCTCTGGGGATCGCCATCACCCAGAATCAGCGCGCAGCCGATATCGTGCTCTACATCGCGGCGATCATCATCACGATCCCGTCCATCGCATTGTTCGGTGTCATGATCCCAATCCTGTCCACCATCGGCCAGGGCATTGGCTACGTGCCTGCAGTGATCGCCATTCTACTCTACTCGCAACTGCCCATCATTCGAAACACTTACACCGCCATAGCCAATGTGGATCCTGCCCTGCGCGAAGCTGCCCGCGGCATCGGCATGACGCCCACCCAGCGCCTGCGAAAGGTTGAGATACCTCTGGCCGTTCCCGTTATCATGGCCGGCGTTCGCACAGCCGTGGTGATGAACATCGGCGTCGCCGCCATCGCTGCCTATATCGGCGCGGGTGGCCTGGGCACCCTCATCTCCCGGGGCATCTCACAAACAGACCCGCGCCAACTCATCGCCGGCGCTCTGGCGGTTTCCATTCTGGCGATCATCGCCGACTTTTCTCTGCTATGGCTGCAAAAACGGTTCACGCCGCGCGGCCTTCAACTCGCGAAGGCTTAAGCCATGAT
Source organism: Pseudomonadota bacterium (assembly GCA_039815105.1). Taxonomy (GTDB): domain Bacteria; phylum Pseudomonadota; class Alphaproteobacteria; order Rhizobiales; family Rhizobiaceae; genus JBCBXA01. Next base: position 7,314 of record JBCBZX010000006.1, on the reverse strand, counting down.
CCGTCTTGAAGACCTGACCAAGATTTTTGAAACCCCAGCGGGTGACATCACAGCCGCCGACCGCATCAATATGGAAGTGCCCGACGGCAATATTTGTGTTCTGCTGGGCCCGTCCGGCTGCGGCAAAACCACGACCATGAAAATGGTCAACCGGCTGGTGGAGCCCACCAGCGGTAAGATCTTCATCGGCAATGAAGATGTGACGGCGAAAGACCCGATCGAGCTGCGCCGCAACATCGGGTATGTGATCCAGCAAATCGGTCTTTTCCCCAACCAAACCATCGAAGACAATATCTGCGCTGTGCCCGATCTTCTGGGCTGGGACCGCAAGAAGGCCCGCACCCGCGCGGCTGAATTGCTGGAGATGGTGGCGCTTGACCCCAACACATTCCTCAAACGCTACCCCAAGGAATTGTCCGGCGGTCAACAACAGCGGGTCGGCGTGATCCGCGCTCTCGCCGCAGATCCGCCCGTCATGCTGATGGATGAGCCCTTCGGCGCCATTGACCCAATTAACCGGGAGGTCATTCAGGACGAGTTCCTGAAAATGCAGAGCGACATCAAGAAGACCATCATGTTCGTTAGCCACGACATCGATGAGGCGGTGAAAATGGCCGATAAGATCGCCATTTTTGATGCTGGCAAGCTGATACAATATGACAGCCCGGACGACCTGCTCGCCCACCCCAAAAATGCATTCATCGCAGACTTTGTCGGTGGTGACCGGACGTTGAAGCGCCTGCGCCTCATCACCGTGGGAGAAGCCATGATGGCAGACCCTCCCAAAGTCACAGCGGAAGACGATCTGTCCAAAGCCGTGAGCTTGATGGAAGAGCATGGGCACATTTCCATCGTCATGGTGGGGCCCAAAGGCCGCGCCCGCGGCGTCGTCTATCTGGCGGAAGCGCGCGGGGCAAAGGGCAAAGTGGGCGAGAACCACAAGAAGCTGCCCGGCACCGTGAGCGTCAAAGAAGACCTGCGCACGGCGGTGTCATCCATGTTCATGCATGACGAAACCTATCTCGCCTGCGTGGATGATGACGGCATATACAAGGGTTATGTCACGCAGCGTGGCATCACACACATTTTGGGCGCGACCTATCGTGACAATTAGAACCGACACCGAGCGGAACGGAGGATCGCATGGATAATGATGTCATGAACGCCGACTATGCCGCCGGGGGCAAACGGCTGAGTCCATTGCGAAATGGCATAGACCGGTTGGCGGGCGCCATTCGCCTGACGGACGCGCTGGAGTCCAACGCATTCGTGCGCATGTCCCGCATTGTCGTTTTGCTTCTCGCTTTCATGGCGGGGGTTTGGGCCTGGAGCTCCGGTCTTCTACCGGAAATAATCTCGCTTCAGGAAGATATCATCTATCTGCTCAACCAGCACCTTTGGCTCGTCGCTATATCGGGTGGGCTCGCCATCCTAATCGGCGTGCCGCTCGGCATTTTCCTCTCGCGGCCATACATGCGCAAATATGCAGAAGGCCTGATGCAGGTGCTGAATGTCGGCACGACAGTTCCGACGCTGGCCATCCTGGCACTCTCCATGTCCGTTTTGGGCATCGGCAACACACCGGCCATCTTCGGGCTCTTCGTAGCCACACTTTTGCCCATCGTGCGCAACGCCTATGCCGGTTGCCTGGCCGTCGCACCGCACCTCATCGAGTCGGCCACCGGCATGGGTATGACGCCGGGCCAGATTCTTCGCCGAGTTGAGATCCCCAACGCTTTGTTCGTGATGTTTGCTGGCATCCGCACCGCGCTCGCCATCAATGTTGGTACCGTTCCGCTGGCATTTCTCATCGGCGGCGGTGGCTTGGGCGAACTCATCTTCCAAGGCATCGCGCTGAACAATTTCGCCATGATGCTGGCAGGCGCGATACCCACCGCATTGCTGGCGGTTCTGGTGGATTTCCTTCTGTCGCAAGCTCAGGTCTGGCTGGTGCCCAAAGGCGTGAACCCATTGCGCTGACACAGCCAATTTCAAGGCAGACAGATGGGTTCGTCGGGCTCATCGCGGCCTACACTGTGAGCCAGGCGGAAAAATGCCAAGACGCCTTGCGGGCGTCTGGGTCATCGGCCGGGCGGTCAAGGGCAGCCGATACACCATCAGACGTTCCGAAGATCAGTGAGAAGCGCCCCGAGCCTTTGAGCCGCAGCGTCTCAGACTGCCCATCGCCCGGAACCGTGTCTGCATAAAAGGTGAAAAACCCCTCCGAAGGAAAGAACGTACCCTCTGTCTCCAAGCCCGCAGGCAAACTTCGTAAAGTGAGAAAATCAACCATCTGCGCCGTCTTGTTGGCGAGAACTCCCACAAAGGAATTGCGAGCGCTGAGGTTGTTCGGCGCTCTGTCGGGAATAGTTTCCAAGGAAAAAGTCTGCGCATCGGAAACAATGATATGTCGGCTGGCGGCCTCATATCTGACGATCAGCCACTCACCATTGGGTGGCGTTACCTCATAGGGGCTGTCGTAGGCAGAGATGCGGAAACGATTGGCCATTGCGATGGTGAAATCACGCTCAAACATGTCGAGGGAAGACTCGCCATTGCTCATGATTATTCCCTCTCAAGGGCTGCGGCGCCCAACAGCAATCCGAACGGGTAGCACCATAAAAATGCGTAATTAAATTCATCAAGATTGATTTCGTCGGGAATAAGTCGGCTCATTTCACCTTCTGCCACGGTGGTTTGATCATCTGCGATGCGAAAGAAATCGGTGGCCTCTGCAATAGGTTTGAGTTGCGCATCATTACCCCTCACCGGGCGTTCACGGCTGAAGGCAAATCCGGGACCTGGCGTGCCACCGAAGCGGAAGTCGGGTGTTGTTTTGAACAATAGGCCACCGTCGAGCCGTTCGATGACGAAGCCGCCGCTAAACTCATAGTCGCTCTCAGGTTGTAATGTGCCACGTGCAATAATCATTTGGTGCTAACTTTCGCTGGTTTGGTTTGTGTTGTGGTTTGCTTTTCGGCCTCGTCGTCATTGGATGGCTGATTGTGTTGCAACGACATCAAAATGCTATGCAGGCCATCAGCGCCGCCAACGATCAGCAATGTTGTGACGATCCTGTCGAATGCGACAAACTGAGGAGAATCGGTTGGCGTGGCATCTGGAAATGCCTCCAGCGTGGCTTTGAGGAACTCAAAACCGCTGGCCGTGAAAATGGCGGCCACGATCAAGCAAAGCGCCATCGCCACCCACACTCGAATGTCTGAACTGGTGGCAGTGGGGTCTTCTTGCGGGTCGGGCGGTATCAACTTGAAGCGCGTTAGCGCCAGCACCGCCACTTCACACACGCGCTCTGTCACCAATGCCAAAAAAATGAAAAGCGAAAATACCGTCGTCAGCTTGAACAGATCAAAGGGCTCGGGGGAGCCTTCGCCAGCACCGGAAGAAACACTGGCGACGCCCGATACAATGGGAAGGGCCAGGGCGGTCAGGCCGAATAGCTTGCTGGATGTCGGAATGGTCATAGGAATTCACCTGCGGGCCAGGCCCAGCTCATGGGGCCAGAAATGAATATCGGAATTGGCTCCCCCAGCGCGGGAGGAACTCGTGGGAGAGCCGGTTACCGCGACGACCAGACGCCCATCGGATCGTCGCGATCAGTGGTGGCCTAGCCGTACGTGGCATTCACCTGGTCGATCGTGTCATCGACATGATGAGCAACGTGCCGGAGCCACCATTCTGTCGGATCAACGGTCTGGCCCTTGTTCGTGATGTCCCACGTCACCGATGACGAAGAACTGCCGCCATCGGTGGAGATCTTGACCAGGTCACCATCGAAACAACGGAAGCTCATGGACACCTGTTCATTGTAAGTCAGCATCTGGTCGGCAATCATCTGCGCCGCGACACGCTCACCCATCCGCAGGCTGTCAAAATAGTCGGTGTAATAATGCACCCCTGCAACGTTTCGCCCGATGGAAATATTGGCAGCCAGCTTGTCGAGCTCCTCGCTGATCGAGGCTTTGCCCAGCTCGACACCTGTAGAAACGAGATGCCCTTCACCATTGGCACAATGGTATTGCGTGACAGGGAAATCCTTCGATGACAGGGCCTTTTGCATCGACCCATCTGGCTCGGTCTCAAAGAATGCTTTGAGCATCGTCACGCACGCGCCAGCCACCGTGGCATGACCAGCGCCATAGGCTGCATGCATTGGTGAGCCCTCCACGAAAGCCATGGGCAACAGGAAGTTCAGACCCTCCTTCAGGACAGTTTCGGAACGCTCTCGCGCCGTGTTGATCTTCCCATTGTGTTGCGCCACGCAGGCGAGCAGCAAACCGGGCTTTTTGGGGTCTTTCACCCAACCGGTTTCAGGGTCGAGATTTTCGATCCCCAACTCCTTGAGCATTTCATGAAGCAACGTCTTGGCCTTGGCATGCATCTTGCCGGTGTGGCCATTGGCGACCTGCGTCAGCCGCGCCGCCAGCACCTCAGGACGCGCCCGGCGGTGAACTTGGAACTTTTGGCGGCGGACCGCTTTGAGCGCCCGTGATGCCACCTCGGTCATCAGGCTAAGCACATGAGGGCCGCCAAAGGCCGCAAACGGCTCGCGCGGCGTACCTATCTGATCGGGGAAGGAGGCGTCGAACGGCACCTTGTTGGTCAGCATGATCAGGCAGGCATTAAAGTAAGCCTGATAGAGCTGATCATAATGGACGTAGGTTGCCAGATCACGACCTGTATGGACGAAGTCGCGCTTGCCAGTGAAGAAATCAGACGGGTCTTCGGGACGTGCGCCCTTTTGAATCCGCAACCAGTCTTCCCACGTGGTCATAAAGTCCAGCGACGGTGTGTTGTTATCGAGCCGCTGATCGACCGTTTGCGCACCAAACTGGATATAGCCATCTCCCGGCCTGCTAGCCCCCTGACGACCACCGGTGCCCATAAGCATAAACTGGGAGAGGTATGGCCCCTTGTCGCTTCCCGGCGCAGAACCGCGAAATAGGGTCTTGAGCGTTAGCTTGTCATTTTCGTCCCACCGCGCCTGGCGACGATTCTGCTCATGGGGTGTGAGCTTGTTCGCATCCATATATGTTGAAGAGGAAACGTCCGCGTCCTTGTCGAACCATGCGAGCCGGTTCAACTCATCAAGCAAATCCTGCATGGTAACGGCTTTGCCGTCTGGGTCTTTGCAGCTCGTTTCTGTGTCCGGTTTATCCCAGTCATGAAGCGGGAGATCGCGGATCAATGCCATGACGTAAACTTCAGCCATTTCGGCGCTCAGCTCCGATGAGCCAAGTTTGGGGGCCGGAGCCATGGCAACCCCCGCCATGTCAGCGCCCTGAAGATCATAATAGTGGCCGGCAAGCGGGCTTTCCCAACCGCGTCTGCGCGCGCCATCGCCCTGAATATTGAAGGCGCCGTCCTGCGTGTTCAACGCGGTGACAAACTCTTTGTAATCTTCGGGTTCGACCAACCCCTCAGGGTCATGCTTGAGGCCCTTGGAAAAGCTGATGACCGGCTGGAACCCGTAATCTTCCTCCTCGCCATTGGCCGCCACACTGAGCGGGCCAAACCCCCCGGCAAGCAGGGCCGCTTCATGGCGGCGCTCATCCGCCTCCAATTTTCGAACTTCGCCACCAGGAAACGGGCGAGTGACAGGCTTGTCACTTGGACTATGAAATATCTTCGTCATGATCGTCGTTCCTTTTGCCAGGCGACGCATGTCACATCACATACATCGCGCTGCCCCAACGCTAGACGCCGAGCAAAAGGACGTGTTGTGAGAAAGCCGTGAAATGAAGATGATCAAAAACACGCGGGATGACTGAGGGTGAGAAAAACGTGAAACACCTTCCATGCGAGCCAGCAATGGACAACGATACGGTCGAGAGTAGGCGGTAACGGGCTCGGGGGACTTCGATGGGAAGGAAGTATAAGGTCAGATTGTTTGGCAATTTCCAGCTCGCGCGGCCTAGTGGCGAGCCGGTGCACATCTCATCCATCAAAGGGCGCGCGCTGATAGGAGTTTTGCTGACGGCGGCGGAGGGGTCGGTATCCCGCCAGTGGCTTCAGACATTATTGTGGGCGCGCAGTGGCGCATTTCATGGCCGCTCAAGTTTGCGGCGCCTGTTGAGCGATCTACGCAAACATCTTGGCGATGATTTTGACGCGCTGTTTGATGTCCACAATAACGACATTTCCATCAATGCGGATCGCGTCGAAATCGCCGGCAGCACTCGAGATGGCGCTTTCCTGGAAGGGGTTGAGGTAGATGAGCCGAAATTCAGAACCTGGCTGGCCGAGAAACGCTCGCACGACACGGAAAACCGCCTCAAGCTGCCGACCTATTTTTCCTCACGGATCAACCCGTCAATTGCCGTGATCCCATTTGTTCCGTTTATGGATGACGCGTTTGAACGTCGGATCGGAGATGTGCTCGCCCTGGAAGTAAGCCGCGTCCTGTCCCGCTCCCACATGCTGGATGTGACATCCCATTTTTCCAGCAGACGCTTCCAATTTGCCAAGTTGGACATTTGTGAAGTGCGCCAAGCCCTTAATGTCGATTTTCTACTCTACGGAAATGTGCGCCATGAGAACGGTAAGCTAGCGGTCTATGGTGACCTGCTCGATGTGCGAACCGAGCAGATCATATGGTCTCGCCAGTACAGTGCAAGTTCTGTGGAGCTGATGGCGCAGAACGACAATGTGGTCCACGAATTGGCCCTCGACGTCAGCCGATCCATGACCCGGGCCGCGCTGAAGCTGCACAACACGAAACCCAAAGAGCAGCTCGACAATCACACGCTTCTGATGACGGCGGTCTCGCTGATGCATGGCCACCGTCGCGCAAATTTCAACCAAGCCAGGGACGTGCTTGAAGAACTGATCTCTCGGGCACCCAATGAATCAAAACTGCATGCGTGGTTGGGAAAATGGTACGTTCTGAAGTCGAACTCCGGCCTGTCGACAGAGCTGGAGGCAGACAAGAAACGGGCAAACCAGTGCACTGAGATCGCCCTGCATATCGACCCCACCTGTCCATTTTCTCTCACGATGGATGGTTTGGTCAAAAGCAACCTGCTCCAGAACTTCGATTTGGCGGTTGCCCAGTGGAACAAGGCACTCGACTACGAACCTTCCAACGCAATGGCATGGCTATTGAAGGGCGCCATGCACGCTTTTGCAGATGAAGGCATGACAGCCGTCGCCTGCACGGGAAAGTCGCGGAATCTATCACCTTTGGATCCGCACAAATACTATTTCGACTGTTTGTCAGCGACCTCCGATGAATGCCAGGGACAGGGGGAGAGGGCCGAAGAGCCCGAACCCGATGAAGCCAAGGGCGGCGACTTG